>DATFVU010000071.1:0-19209 GCA_035260145.1 Candidatus Polarisedimenticolia bacterium
ATCTGGCGCCCGGCGCAATGCGTCTAACGGGCCGGGCCCGTGTCTGTTTGAAAGGAGGGAGTGACTGAATGCCCCTCGTGAGGGTGCGCGAGGACGAATCTCTGGAGAACGCCCTCAGGCGCTTCAAGAGGAAGTGTGAAAAGTCAGGCGTGCTTTCGGAGCTGAAGAAGCGCCAGCACTACCTGAAGCCGAGCCAGAAACGGAAGATCAAGGCTCTGGCGGCGAGGAAGAAGGCGCTGAAGAGGCTCGCACAGGAGAGACGGTTCAGCGACTGACCGCTGGTCGAGCAGCGGCCGCTCGTGCGCAGGCGCCGGCGGCCGGGGGTGGGCGACGGTGGGAGGGAGAGACAGGACGGATGTGGTCGAGGCGGTGAGGGCGCAGGCCGACCTCAGTCAGATCGTCTCGGACTATGTACCTCTCAAGAAGAGCACGGGCTCGAAGTATCGCGGCCTGTGTCCGTTTCACACGGAGAAGACTCCGTCGTTCTACGTGGATGCCGACAAGCAGTTGTTCTACTGCTTCGGCTGCGGGACGGGCGGAGACGTTTTCAAGTTTCTGATGCTCTATGAAAAACTGGAGTTTCCCGAAGCGCTGAAGTCGCTCGCGGCTCGCTACGGCATTTCGATGCCGGAGCGGGGCTCCGCGGAAAACAGCGAGCGTCACCGGGTTCTATCCGTCAATCGACGCGCCCTGTCCTATTTCCGCGAGCAGTTGCAGAGGCCGGCGGGCGAAAGGGCGCGACAGTATCTGGCGGGCCGTGGCATCGCGCAAGAGACGATCGCACGGTTTCAGATCGGCTGCGCTCCGGACGGGTGGACCGGGCTCAAGGAGAGCCTGACCTCGGCCGGCGTCGCCGAGGAGCACGCGATCCTGTCGGGCCTTCTGGCGCGAAAGGAAGAGACGGGCCGGACGTACGACCGCTTCCGCGACCGTGTGATCTTTCCGATCCTGAACCTGGACGACGAGCCGATCGGGTTCGGCGGCCGGGTCATCGGGGAGGGAGAGCCCAAGTACCTGAACTCGCCGGATACGCCGGCGTTCAGCAAGGGCGAAAACCTCTATGCCATCCGCTTCGCGCGCGAGGCGATTCGCAAGGAGGGGTACGCGATCCTGGTCGAGGGGTACATGGATGTCATCGCCCTCCACCAGGCGGGCGTGACGCACACGGTGGCGACCCTCGGCACGGGGTTCACGACCGGCCACGTGCGGCTCTTGAAACGGTTCACCGACCGGGTGGTGGTGAACTTCGATCCGGACACGGCCGGCCGGGCGGCGACGCGCAGGTCGCTCGAGGTTCTTCTCGAGAACGGCTTCGAGGTGAACGTGGTGGCGCTTCCGGCGGGCAAGGATCCGGACCTTTTCGTCCGGGAGCAGGGGGTCGATGCGTACCGCGGCCGGCTGCAGGCGGGCCTGCCGTACATCGAGTTCCTGGCCCGGGAGACGGCGGGGCGGCACGACCTGAAGGGGACGCGCGGCAAGGTCGGAGCCCTGAACGAGGTGCTGCCGTTCCTGGCGCGCATCGACAATCCGGTGCGCCGCGCCGGGCACGTGGAGATGATCGCCACGGTCCTCGGGATCGAGGACCGGCTGGTCCTTCAAGAATTGAAGGACGCGGTTCGCGAGAGATGGAAGGGCATCAAGCCCGAAGCGCTGACCGCGGCGCGCGGCGGCTTCATCGTCAGCGAGGCGGAATCGCGCCTGCTCCGATCGGTGATGGACTCGGAGGACGTCCGCCGCACGGTGTTGGACGAGATGGAAGCCGGAGACGTGGAAACCTGCCGGATCGCCGAAGTTATGGGCGTTGTACGCGATCTGGTGGTCAAAGGAGAGAACGTGAATTATCCTCGGGTGGCGTCCTTGATCAGCGACGACGCCCGGGACATCCTCACCCGGGTCGCGGCTTTGCCGCATCCGCCGGCGACTCTGGAGGAGGGGCGCGCCTGCCTCATGGCCCTGCGCGCCGCACGGCTGCAGCGCCAGATGGGCGACATCCAGAAGCGGTTGCAGTCCGCGGGGAAGGCGGAGGAGACCGACGATCTCCTGCGCCTGAAAATCGAGCTCAAGAGACGCATCGAGGCGCTTCCCAAGGCCTCGCCGCTGTCATAGAAGGAGAACCACCTTGGGTATTGAAGAAAAATACGAAGAGGTCCGACAGTTGATCAACCTCGGCAGGGAGAGGGGCTACCTTCTCTACGACGAGGTCAACGACGTCCTGCCCGAGGAGGTCCACTCTCCGGAAGATCTCGACGACATGTTCCTCCTGTTCGACTCGCTCGGAATCGAGATGGTCGACTCGGAGGAGAAATACAAGGCCAAGCTAGAGGAAAAGGCGGCCGCCGCCGAGAAAGAGGAGGTGGAGGAGGCCAAGATCGATCTGTCCCCCGGGGCGCTCGAGAAGACGAACGACCCGGTGCGGATGTACCTGCGGGAGATGGGAACCGTCCCCCTGCTGACGCGCGAGGGCGAGGTCGAGATCGCCCGGCGTATCGAGAGGGGAGAGAAGAACGTCGTCAAGGCCCTGTCGCGCAGCAAGTACGTCATCAAGCAGCTCCTGGACTACGGGCGGAGGATCCGCGACAAGGAGATACGCGTCGAGGACCTCATCATCGTCTCCGACGAGGACGAAGAGGGCGCGGCCGAGCGCAAGCGCCGCCAGCTGCTCGACGCCATGGCGCGCATCCAGCGCCTGAGCCGGAAGCTCGAGGACCACGAGAAGCACCTGTCGCGTCTGACCGAGGGGTCGCGCCGTCACCGCGAGATCCTGCATCACCTGGCGCGCACCCGCGTCCATCTCGGTCTGGTCATCCGCGACATGGGGATGACCACCGGTAAGGTCAAGGACCTCTCCAAGAAGATCAAGGAGACCTCGGGGCGGCTGAAGGATCTCGAGGACGACATCCGCTCGTACCACCGGCGCCTGAAGCTCACCCGCGACCCCAAGGCGCGCCGTGACCTGCGGGACAGGGTGCGCGCGGCCGAGGAGGAGATCGCCCGCGTCGCGCGGGAGATGGAGACCACTCCCGACGAGATCAAACTGACCGCCGACGGTATCCGGGCCGGCGAGGCGATGGCCGCCCGGGCCAAGACCGAGCTGGTCGAGGCCAATCTCCGTCTGGTCGTGTCGATCGCCAAGAAGTACACGAACCGCGGCCTGCAGTTCCTCGATCTCATCCAGGAGGGGAACATCGGGCTGATGAAGGCGGTGGACAAGTTCGAGTACAAGCGCGGCTACAAGTTCTCGACCTACGCCACCTGGTGGATCCGCCAGGCGATCACGCGCGCCATCGCCGATCAGGCCCGCACCATCCGCATCCCGGTGCACATGATCGAGACGATCAACAAGCTGGTCCGCACCTCGCGCGCCCTGGTGCAGGAGATCGGCCGCGAGCCGACGCCCGAGGAGATCGCAAAGAAGATGGGCATCCCCGTGGCGAAGGTCCGCAAGGTCCTGAAGATCGCACAGGAGCCGATCTCCCTCGAGACCCCGATCGGCGAGGAAGAAGACTCCCACCTCGGGGATTTCATCGAGGACCGCGCGGTGACGTCGCCGGTCGACGCGGTCATCCAGCTCAATCTGAAGGAGCAAACGCAGAAGGTTCTGAAGACCCTCTCGCCCCGCGAGGAGATGGTCCTCAAAATGCGCTTCGGCGTAGGCGACGGTTCTGAGCACACGCTCGAGGAAGTCGGCCAGTCGTTCGCGGTCACGCGCGAGCGCATCCGCCAGATCGAGAGCAAGGCGCTGCGCAAGCTGCGCCACCCCTCCCGCAGCCAGCGCCTGCGGGCCTTTTTGGAGAGCACGGGGGGATAGGGACCGGGCCCTTCAGCGCACCCCGTGGCGCAGTCGCTCGGAAGCCGTGCGGCTGGCCACGATCTCACTGCCATCCCGCAGCACGATCATCAGGCGCCTGTCGTCGTAGGGACGCAGGTGGTCGATCGCGTCCAGGTTGATGATGTGCGCGCGGTGCACCTGCAGGAAGTGGGCCGGATCCAGGCGCGCCGCCATCTCCCTCAGGCTGATGTGCATCAGGAAGGCCCCGGAGGGGGTGTGCACCTCGGCGTAGTCGCCCTGCGCCTCGATGCGCCGGATGTCGGCCACCAGGATCGGCACGATCCGCTCGCCCCGGCGGGCGTACAGCCGTGCCAGGGGGCCCGACGCGAACGCCGCCTTCGCCCGCTCGGCGGCCGGGACGCCGGCGGCGGCCATGCGCTGCCGCAGGCGCGCCAGGGTCTTCAGAAACCGCTCGCGGCCGAACGGCTTCACCAGATAGTCGAGGGCTCCGAACTCGAATGCCGCCAGGGCGTACTGGTCGTATGCCGTGGTGAACACCACTTCGGGGGCGTGGCGCACCGCCTCGAGGACCCGCAGTCCCGTCATCTCCGGCAGCTGCACGTCGAGGAACACCAGGTCGGGCTGCAGGCGGTCGATCAGCTCGACCGCCGCGCGGCCGTCGGCCGCCTCCCCCTGGATCTCGATCCAGTCGATTCCGCGCAGGTATTCCCTCAGGCTCCTGCGCGCTTCGGGCTCGTCCTCGACCAGAACCGCCTTGACCTTCTCGCCGCTCATGCCGGCGATCCCTTCGGGCCCGTGAGCGGGAGGATGACGGCGGCGCGGAAGCCGCCGAGCGACGAGCGTCCCGTCTCGAGACGGGCGCCGCCGCCGTAAAGCGCCGCGAGCCGCTCCCGGATCAGGCGCAGGCCGATCCCCGAGCCCCGCGAGGGCACCCCGGAGCCGACCACGGCTTCCGCCACGGCGCCGTCGTCCTCGACCGCGAGAACGAGCGACGATCCATTGCGCCTGGCGCTGACCGCCACAGAGCCGCCGGAGGCGCGCGGGGCGATGGCGTGGCGCACGGCGTTCTCGACGAGCGGCTGCAGCGAGAAGGCCGGCACGACGGCGTCCAGCAGATCCCCTTCCACCTCGAGCCGCGCGCGCAGCCGCTCTCCCAGGCGCAGTCGCTCGAGGGACAGGTACCGGTCCACGAACTCCCACTCCTCCCGCAGGAGGACCTCGTCGAGCCCCTCGGACTGCACGCGCAGCGTGTAGCGCAGGACGTCGCCGAGACGCTCCAGGGCCGCTTCCGCGGCCGCGGGCTCGCGCGTCACGAGCCCCATCAGGGTGTGCAGGAGATTGAGGATGAAATGCGGGTTGAGCCGCGCCCGCAGCGCGGCCAGCTGCGCCTCGGCGCGCAGGACCTCGGCCCGCGCCGCGCGGCGCGCCTGCTCGACGGCGTTCCCGATGCCGCACACGGTGGCGTAGACGAAACTCGACCCGAACCCCTTCCAGGCCAGCAGCTCGAGTCCCGGGAGAGGGCCCCACGCCCCGGTCGTCAGGCGCTTCTCGATGGCGCGCTCGATGGCGAACCCGGAGGCGGACAGGAGCATGAACACAGCACCCCCGGCGGCGTGGAACAGCAGGAAGCGCCAGGTCGCCACTCGGCCCCACGGGAGGCGGCGGGTGAGCTGCAGCGCCAGGAACGCCAGGAGGCAGTCCGGCAGGATTCCGAGCAAAGCGCCGCGCGCCGCCGCCCAGAAAGACAGCTTCGAGGTCAGCAGGATGGCAGCGACGTAGATCGCCCAGTACACAAGGCAGCCGGAGACGTAGGCGATCGGTGCCGCCCAACGACGGCCCGGACCCGCGCCCGGCCCATCTTCCGCGTGAGAGTTCCCGGCGTTCCCTCGCACGGACGCATTATGCCTCGGCCGGACCGCCCATCGACGCCGTCCGACCTCCGGGGCGGCCCTTTCACCCCAGCGGCCTGCCCGCCCGTCGAAACGGGCGCGAAAAGGAGCGCTCGACGTGCGTACTCTGATGGTCCGCGGGACGTTCATGACTGTCGGGACGGGCCCGCGGCCAACCAGGGAGGTCCGACGATGTCTCGATTGGCAGTGTTCACGCTCATCGTCTTTTTCGTGCTGGTCGATCTCGTGACCGGTGGGCCGGCGACGGGAACGATGGTCGACGACTTCGAGGATCGCGATCTCATCTCCGCCTCGGGATCGGCCTGGGTTCCGATCGCGGACGATCTACTCGGGGGACCGACGACGCTGCGCCTCGAGGCTGTGCGGGGGGCCTCGGGCTCCCGCGGGGCGCTGCGCCTGACCGGCACTATCGGCGGCGAGCCGACCGATTTCGGCGGGGCATGGACCGCGGTGGCCGAGGGGGGCCGGGCGGCGGATCTGAGCGCGTTCTCCGGCCTGGCGCTGCGCCTGCGCGGCGACGGTCCCGTGCTGATCGGTGTCCGGCGCGGCCCCTCGGCGAAGTCGATCAATTTCATGGCCACGGTCACGGCGGGCAAGGACTGGAAGACCGTCGAGATCCCCTTTTCAAGCCTCCGTCCCCAGGGGAAGGGGGTCGAGAACGAGCGCTGGGATCCTCGCGACGCGCGCTTCCTGGGGGTGCAGACCGTCCCCGGCCAGGCCGGTCCGTTCACCATCGAGATCGACGACGTGTCCTGGACTGGCGCCGAGAAGCCCGGTGCCGCGCCGATATCGGACGCGGACGAGCCGCCCACCAATCGCTCCCTGATCCCGGACAACGCGGCGCCTCTGCGGTCGCTCTCGTGGCGCGAGCTGGCCAAAGACGGCGATGGAGACGGGCGCCCCGGCCTTCCCGACGCCCGCGCCCTGTTCGTGGCGACCGAATCCGGCCGATCGCTGGCCTGGTTCAGGATCGACCTCAAGGACGCGCCGCCCGCGAACTGGATCGGTGTCAACGTCGCGCTCGATTGCGACGCCGATCCCTCCAATGGCCCCGCCTGGTGGGGGAAGAACACGGCCTTTCACTTCGACCGCATGATCACCGCCTGGGTCTTCCGCGTGGCCGACCGCTACGAGGGGATCGTGGGGGTCGCTTCGGGCGAGGACGTGGCGGCCATGCGGATGACCAACCAGCAGGAGGTTCACCTCGCCGTGGACCGCGGCCTGAGGCGCGTGTACATCGGCGTGCCGACGTCCCTGGTCGAGGGTGGAGGGGTGAGGGCGGTGGCCGCCGTCGGCTCGGCGATGATCTTCAGCGATGACATCCCGAATGAAGGAGCAGCGATCCTGGGACCGGCCGCGCGCGCGACGAGGAAACTCAAGTGAGCCCCGGCCTTCTGGGAGCCGAGCGAAGCGCTCTTCAGGGCGCCGGCAATCCGCTACCGCGGACGCTGCCGGCAGGTTGTACAATACAGGGTGCAACCAACCTGCCGGGTAGTCTAAGCGACCGGGCCGCCTACGAGAGCGAGCCCGGTCGTCTCGGATGGAGGCCTGTTCTGATGGCGAAACGAATGGTCATCATGCTTCTGGTGGTGGTGGCCCTCCTCGGGGCGATCGGCTTCAAGAAGTATCGCGATATCGCGGCCGCGATGGCGCAGGGGGGCTACCAGCCGCCTCCCGAAGCGGTCACGACGGTCATCGCCAAACAGGAGCAGTGGCAGGGAACCCTGGGGGCGATCGGCACCGTGGCGGCCGTCAACGGTGTCGTCGTCAGCGCCGACCTGCCGGGGGTCGTCCAGAAGATCTCCTTCGATTCCGGGAAGCGGGTCCAGGCGGGCGACCTGCTCGTGCAGCTCGACACGCGCCAGGAGCAGGGGCAGCTGGCCTCCGCGGAGGCGAAGCTCGAGCTGGCGCGCATGAACCTCGATCGGATCCGCGGCCTGAGAGAGCAGGGGATCAACTCCCAGACCGAGTTCGACACCGCGGTGGCGGAGCAGAAACAGGCGGAGGGGCTGGTGGGGGAGATCCGCGCCACCATCGATCGCAAGACGATTCGCGCCCCCTTCGCCGGCGTGCTCGGCATCCGTCAGGTCAATCTCGGTCAGTACCTGAACAGCGGGGATCCGATCGTGCAGCTCCAGTCGCACGATCCGATCTACGTGAACTTCGACGTTCCCCAGCAGGAGATCGTCAAGATGCGGGTCGGCGGCGAGGTGAGCGCGTCGGCGGAGGGGCCGCCGCCGATCGAGATGACGGGGCGCATCAGCGCCATCGACTCGGTCGTCAACGAATCGACCCGCAACGTCAGGGTCCAGGCGACGTTCGAAAACTCCAAGGGCCGGCTTCGTCCGGGCATGTTCGTCACGACGCGGGCGATCCTGGGATCGGGCGATCCGATCGTGGCGCTCCCCGCCTCGGCGATCAGCTACGCGCCGTACGGCGACTCGGTGTTCATCGTGGAGGAGATGAAGGGACCGAACGGCCAGTCGTACAAGGGGGTGCGGCAGCAGTTCGTCAAGCTCGGCAGCGCGCGCGGCGACCAGGTGGCGGTCCTGTCCGGTCTGGACGCCGGGGCCGAGGTGGTGACCTCGGGCGTGTTCAAGCTGCGCAACGGCGCTATGGTCGCGGTCAACAACGCGATCCAGCCCCCGAACAATCCCGCTCCGAAGCCCGAGGACAACTGATGAAGCTCACCGATCTCTTCATCAGGCGCCCGGTCCTCGCGATCGTCGTCAACCTCGTGATCCTGATCGCCGGCCTGCAGTCGATAAGAACCCTGGCAGTGCGCCAGTACCCCAGAAGCGACATCGCCGTGATCAACGTCTCGACCGTGTACGTCGGCGCCAGCGCCAACCTGGTGCGGGGATTCATCACGACGCCGCTCGAGCGGGTCATCGCCAGCGCCGACGGCATCGACTACCTCGAATCGTCCAGCGCGCAGAGTCTCAGCACGATCACGGTGCATCTCAAGCTCAACTACGACACCAACGCCGCCCTGACCCAGATCCAGGCGAAGGTCGCGCAGGTCCGCAACACGCTCCCGCCCGAGGCCGAGGCCCCGATCATTGATCTACAAACCGCCGACGCCCAGTTCGCGGCGATGTACCTCGGCTTCGCCTCCGACGTGCTCGATCAGAACCAGATCACCGACTATCTGACGCGCGTGGTGCAGCCGAAGCTCAGCGCCATCAGCGGCGTGCAGCGCGCCGACATCCTCGGCGACCGCACCTTCGCCATGCGCGTCTGGCTGAAGCCGGAAAAGCTGGCCGCCCTGCGCATCGCGCCGCACGAGGTGCGCGACGTTCTGGCCAAGAACAACTACCTCTCCGCCCTCGGGCGCACCAAGGGCTCGGCGGTGTCCGTGAACCTGATCGCCAACACCGACCTCAAGACGGTCGAGGAGTTCAAACAGATCGTCGTGAAGGAGGACAAGGGGGTCATCGTCCGGCTCGGGGAGATCGCCGACGTGGTCCTCGGGGCGGAGAATTACGACACGGACGTCCGCTTCAACAACCAGACCGCCACCTTCATGGGCGTGTGGGTCCTGCCGACCTCCAACTCGCTGGAGGTGGTGCAGCGGGTGCGGGCCGCGTTTCCGGAGATCCAGGCGCAGGTGCCGACGGGCATGAATGCAGCCATCTGCTACGACTCCACGCTCTACATCGAGCACGCCATCAAGGAAGTGCTCAAGACCCTGGGCGAGACGCTGCTCATCGTGGTCGTCGTGATCTTCCTGTTCATCGGATCGTTCCGCGCCGTCCTGATCCCGGTCGCGGCGATACCGATCTCGCTCGTGGGCGCCGTCTTCCTGATGCTGGTGTCCGGCTTCTCGATCAATCTACTCACGCTCCTGGCGATCGTCCTGTCGGTCGGGCTCGTCGTCGACGACGCCATCGTCATGCTCGAAAACGTCGAGCGGCACCTGCAGCTCGGGCAGCGCCCGCTCGAGGCCGCCCTGCACGCCGCGCGCGAGCTGGTCGGCCCGATCATCGCCATGACCATCACCCTGGCGACGGTCTACACGCCGGTCGCCATCCAGGGCGGGCTCACCGGGACGCTGTTCCGCGAGTTCGCGTTCACTCTGGCCGGGGCGGTCCTGGTCTCCGGCATCGTGGCGTTGACCCTGTCTCCCATGATGGGCTCGAAGCTCCTGCACTCGGGCGACACGGAGCGCGGCTTCGCCGGTCTCATCAACCGCCACTTCGAGGCCCTGCGAAATATGTACACCCGGCACCTGACAGGGACCTTGAAGTTCCGCCCCGTGGTCATCGTCCTGTGGCTGATCGTCGTCCTGCTCATCATACCGTTCTACATGTTCTCGCAGCACGAGCTGGCTCCCACGGAGGACCAGGGGTTCGTGTTCGCCATCATCCAGGGGGCCGCCAACTCCACGCTCGAGCAGACGATGCTGTTCGCCTCGAAAGTCAGCGAGGTGTTCGGGTCGTTCCCGGAGAGCGATATCACCTTTCAGATCACCAATCCCGGTGGCGGGTTCGGCGGCATGGTCATGAAACCATGGAGCGAGCGCACGAAATCGTCGGCCCAGCTACAAATGGAGGCAGCCGCCGAGCTCTCCAAGATCCCGGGCGTGCGGATGATCCCCCTGGCGCCGCCGCCTCTGCCTGGCAGCGAGGGGTTCCCTGTCGAATTCATCATCGGCTCGACCAGCGAGCCCGCTCAGATCGCCGAGCTGGCCGGGCAGCTGGTCGGCAAGGCGTACGCCAGCGGGATGTTCATGTACGCCGACACCGACGTGAAGTTCGACCAGCCGCAGGCGGAGGTGGTGTTCGATCGCGACAAGGTCCGCTCGCAGGGGGTCGACATGAGCCAGGCGGGGGCCGACCTGTCAACGCTCCTCGGTGGCAACTACGTCAACCGGTTCAGCATCCAGGGGCGCAGCTACAAAGTCATTCCGATGATCAAGCGGGGCGACCGCCTGACCCCGGAGCAGCTGAAGGACATCTACGTCACGGGACCCGGGGGACGGCTGGTGCCGCTGGCGACGTTCGCCACGCTCAAGACGTCGACCGAGCCGCGCGAGCTGAAGCGTTTCCAGCAGCTCAACGCCGTGCGCATCCAGGGCGCGATCCCGCCGAACGTCTCGCTCGACCAGGCGCTCAGTTTCCTGGAGAAGGAGTCGAAGAACCTGCTGCCGCAGGGGTACAGCGTCGACTACGCCGGCGAATCGCGCCAGCTGCGCACCGAAGGGAAGAAGTTCCTGGGGGTCTTCCTGTTGTCGGCGATCCTGATCTACCTGGTGCTGGCGGCGCAGTTCGAGAGCTTCCGGGATCCGTTCGTCATCCTGGTCGGATCAGTCCCGCTGGCGCTGTCGGGCGCCCTGTTGTTCTCGTTCCTCGGCCTGACGACCCTGAACATCTACAGCCAGGTCGGACTCATCACGCTGGTGGGGCTGATCTCGAAGAACGGCATTCTGATCGTCGAGTTCGCCAACAAGCTCCAGGAGGCGGGCAAGGCGCCGCTCCAGGCCGTCATCGAGGCGGCCAGCACCCGCCTGCGCCCGGTCCTGATGACGACCGCCGCCACGGTCGTCGGCCACCTGCCTCTGGTCTTCGCCCGCGGTCCGGGCGCCGGGGCGCGCAACAGCATCGGCATCATGCTGGTCACCGGCATGATCATCGGCACCGGATTCACCCTGTTCGTGGTCCCGTCGATCTACGTCCTCGTGGCGCGCCGGCATGCGCGCGCCCCGTCCGTGACGTCGGGAGAGACGGAGCCCGCGCCGCTGGTGGAGGCGGCGGTCTAAGGATCGGCGGGAAGGGCGGGACAGTCCTTGAGCGACGTCGCGAACCCGGTCGTGGCGACCGCGGTGACGATCGCCTCGGGAGTGGTGGCCGCCGGATCGTAGGAGACGCGTGCCTCCTTCCTCTCCAGGCTCACCTCGTACGTGGTCACCCCCGAGACCTCGCCCAGCTTCTCCTCGACCCGGGTGACGCAGCCGGCGCAGGTCATTCCTTCGATCGCCAGAGTTGCGGTCCGGGCGGCGGCCTCGGCACCGGCACGTCCGGCCGCCCCGAGGTCATCCGCCGCGCGCGGCCGGAATCCGCCCATGAACAGGGACGAGCCGGCGAGCAGGACGACGAACAGGGTCGCGATCCAGAGAATCGCTCTCGTCCCGCGTCCCGCGGAAGCGGCCGGCCCCCGTTCGTCGGCGCAGCAGTCTCGGGAACGGCGGCGCGCGAGGTAGAAGCCGCACACCAGGAGGACAAACGCCAGGGTCATCAAGAGCGGTCTGTACGGCCCGAGGGCGAAGATCGTAGCCGCGCCGCCGATCCCGGCGATCGCCAGGAGGGCGGGCCCGATGCAGCAGGCGGATGCGAGAACGGCGGCGAGCACCGCCCCCGCGGCGCTCAGGCCGGCCCTGGTTGATTTCATGCGCACAGGATACAGGATTCCCGCGAACCAGGGCTTCACCCCTGGTCGCGCATCCAGGCGATGCAACGCTCGAGCTCCTGGCGCATCGCCGCGGCGGACGGGGCGTGCCACCGCCCGCCATGGCCGGGCAGGACCCACTTGAACGAGTGGTCCAGGAGCCGCTCCATCGAGCGTGTCTGCTCGGTCCAGGAGTACCAGCAGGCGTCGCGAAATGCGACCAGTCGCCGGCGCTTCTCGGACCAGGCCAGGTGGTCGCCGGTGAACAGGAACCGGTCGCGGTACAGCAGGACGCTGTGGCCGCGCGTGTGGCCCGGCACCGGGATCGCCAGGAGGTCGTCGTCCAGGCGCACCGGGTCGGGCCCCTCGAGACGGCGCTCCACGTCCCGCGTGGCCGCCGTGACGTCGTCCGCGTGCAGAACACGCGCGCATCCGAAGCGGCGGCGGAAGGCCGCGTGCTCGGCGACGTCGTCGCGGTGCGTCAGGAACATGAGACGGGCGCCACCCATCTGCTCGATGCGCTTCATGAGGGGCGCCGCGGCGCGCGGGGAGTCGACGATCACGTTCCCCGCGGGGCGCCTGACGAGGTAGCTCCAGGCCCCGAAGGAATCCTCTGACGTGAATCCAAGGAAGGAGACCTCTTCGGCCACAGGCTCCGGAAACGCCGCGACCCCCGGAGTTGTGTCCAGGCGCGACACCGTGCCGATGGAGGCGGTCGGGCAGGAGACGAGGGCCATCAACGCGCGCAGCCGCTCGTCATCGTCCCGCGGCTGGCGGGAGACGAAGGAGTGATCGGACGCGGCGGCGAACAGACCGGGTGCGACGCGCGTGCACGTGTCGCAGTCGATGCAGGAACGATCGACGTAGAACTCGCCGTCGGCGTTGTCCGGCAACCTCTCCGAGACTCTCGCCATCAGGGGCTCCGATGCGCCTCTGCCGGGATGTCGTTCCCTACGGCCGCGGCGCCTCCTCGGGAACGATGGGAAGATCCAGCCTGGCCGTTCCGCGCAGGACGGTGAGCGTGGAGCGCGCCCCGACGCGCGCGTCGGTGAGGATCCGGTGCAGGTCGTCGATTGCCCCCACGGGCTGGGCGTCGTAGGCCACGATCAGATCCCCCTCCTGAAGCCCGGCGCGCTGCGCCGGGCCGTCCTTCTCGATCGCCGCCACCAGAATCGCGCTGTCGTTCGCCAGACCGTGATAGCGCGCCAGCCGCCTGTGCAGGGGGACGTTCTGGCCGGCGACGCCGATGAAGGCGCTCCTGATCGTTCCGTCCTTGATCAGCCGGCCGGCGACGAACTTCACCGTGTCGATGGCGATGGCGAAACAGATCCCCTGCGCGGGAAGGATCACGGCGGTGTTGACCCCGATCACCTCGCCCGCCGAGTTGAGGAGCGGACCGCCGGAGCTGCCCGGGTTCAACGCCGCGTCGGTCTGGATGATGTTGTCGATCAGCCGGCCGGAGCCCGCGCGCAGCGACCGCCCCAGGGCGCTCACCACGCCCGTCGTCACGGTGCACTGGAATCCGAAGGGATTGCCGATCGCGATCACCACCTGCCCCGGGCGGACGGTGCGGGACTCTCCGAGGCGCGCGCCCCGGAGCCCCGGAGCGTTGACACGGATGACCGCCAGATCGGTGTTGGGGTCGAGGCCGACGATCTGGGCCGGCAGGCGCCGCCCGTCATTGAGGGTGACGTCCGCGCGCGCCGCCCCTTGGACCACGTGGCTGTTGGTCAGGATGAAGCCGTCCGGTGTGAACAGGAAGCCCGATCCGGTGCCGGCGCGGACCTCGCGCTCCTTTCCGGATGGGTCGCCCGCCACTCCGGGGTCGGCGCCCGGGCGCCTTGGTCCGGCCCGCCGGTAGACGTCGATGTTGACGACCGAGGGGCTGACCATTTCCACGGCGCGAATCACGGTGCGCGAGTACTCGTCGAGCAGGGCGGCGTCGTCCGGGCGCTGTGCTGTGGCCGGCGTGGCTTCGGGCGATTCGGCCATAGGCCCGGGAGTCCCATCGGTCGTGACGCCACCCGTCAGCGCCACGGCCCCGTCGACGAACCGGCTCGAGCTCTTTCCGTACATGATGTCCTCCGTCTTCAGATATCCGCCATCCAGGGTAACACCACCTCCGCGGCCCTTCGAACGCGGCGATGAGGATGCGGGCGGCGGTCCCGGGTCAGTCGTGATAGAGTCATCCGGTCGGGACCGCGCGAAAGGCGTCCACTCGTTGCGGGCCCGGCAAAGCAACTTGCTTTGAAGCGCTGATCCGTCGTCCCCGGCGGTCCTCGCTCCGGCCGGCAACGGCCCGGTGACGGAAGCCTCAGCGCGATTCCCCAGATAGCACGAGCGGATCCGTCAGCATGAAGGTTCTGCTGGCCCATCGCGATCCTGGCCTGAGAGCAGGCCTGCGGCGCCTCCTGAGGCGCCTCCCCTACGTCCGTCTGGTGGGCCAGGCGTCCACGGGGAAGAGCACCATCCGCAGGGCCAGGCTGGCCCGGCCGGCCGTGGCGATTCTCGGCTCCGATCTCCGTGGACCGGGCTGTCTTGAGACGGTTCGTACGATCAAAACGATTCGCCCGCGGACCCAGTTCATCGTCCTCACGGCGCGCCACACCAAGGTGCAGGTTCGCGCCGCCCGTCGGAGCGGGGCGAATTATTGCCTGCCGGTGCGCACGCTCGGTGTCCGTCTCCCATCCCTGCTGGTGCTGGCCCACCGGGACTACCTGGCCGCCGCCGGCGGGAGCGCCCCCGGATCCCGCGGCAGGCGAAAGAATCCGCGAGCGCGCGGCGGCCACGCGGCGCTCGCGCGATAGTCCCGCCAACGCGGAAACCCAACACAGCATGAGAGATGCGCCGCGCAGCGCGCGAGGGCAGGGTTTCTCCGCAGGGCAAATCGGGTAAACACCCGATAGCGATGATCCGATGCCCGGTGTATCCCTCCAAGCAGCTTGCTGTGCGCGTCCTCAACGGACCGCCAACAGAGCGAGAAGGCACGAGCGATGCGGCCGAACTTGGCGGCCGGCGCGGGTCCGCGCGAAGGTGCTAGAATCGAAGCTCCATTTCAGTTCGACATCTGACTTGCCACGGCCCGGTCGGGGTGATACCGGGCGGGAGGAGGGTTCTCGATGAAGGGGGGACGCAATCCGGTCGACCTGAAACAGGTTTCGTCCGAGTCAACGACGACTCTGTTGCGCGAGCTGGTCAGCCATTTGCGGCAGCATCGGACGCAGCTGCGCGAGGAGTGGGCCGAGCGCATCACCGAGGCCCGGCTGCTCACGGCGATGACCAAGGAAGAGATCTTCGCCGAGGCGACCTCGGTCTACGACAACTACGTCGAGGTGATCGAGACCGGAACGTTCGAAGCTCTGCAGGCCTACTCCCGCAATCTTTCCGAGCGCATCATCCCCCGAGGAGTGCAGACGGACGAAGTCGTGGGCATCGTTCTGCTGCTGCGCGACGTCCTGGCGCGCTCCCTGTTCGGCCGGTACCACTCGGATTTCGACAAGCTGAATCGCGTCATGGACGCCTACGAGCCGGCCGCCAACCGCATCGCCACGACCGTGGCCGTCGGGTTCGTGCAGGAGCGCGAGCGCACCATCCGTGAGCAGCAGGAGGCGATTCGCGAGTTGTCCACGCCGGTGCTGCAGGTCCGCGAGCGCCTCCTCATCCTGCCGATCATCGGCGTCATCGATCCGCAGCGCGCGCGCCAGCTGACGGAACAACTGCTGCGCGGCATCCGGACCAACCGGGCCCGCGTGGTCGTCATCGACATCACCGGCGTCGCCGCGATGGACTCCAACGTCGCGAACCACCTCGTCCTCACGGTCGAGGCGTCACGGCTCCTCGGGGCGACGGTCATCGTCACGGGCCTCTCCCCGGAGATCGCCCAGACGCTGGTGAACATCGGCGTGGACCTCACCAAGATGAACACCGTGGGCGACCTGCAGGGAGGCATCGAGGAGGCGGAGCGGCTCCTCGGGTACAAGGTCGTTCCGAACGAGAAGCCGGAAAGGCCGGTCTGAGGGAGGCACAACATGGCCGTTCCGATCCTCAAGCAAGGGGCCTACCTGATCGCGAGCGTGCAGTCGGCGCTGAGCGACGCCGATCTCCTGGAGCTTCGGAACGAGCTGGTCATGAAAGTCGGAAAGTTCCGCTCGCGTGGGGTCATCGTGGATGTCACCGCGATGGACGTGATGGACTCGTTCGCCTCGCGGACGCTGCGTGACATCGCCCACATGATCCGGCTGCGCGGCGCCGAGACGGTCATCGTCGGCATTCAGCCCGAAGTCGCCTTCACGATGGTGCAGCTGGGCCTGACCCTCGAAGGGGTCTCGACGGCGCTCGACCTGGAGGAGGGTCTGGCCTACCTGGATCGGGAGAAACCCAAGGGCGGCGGCGACGGTGAGACGGCACGACTTCGCGAGTGATCGCCTCCGGGAATCCTTTTCTTCCGAGGAATGAGTGGCCGTGGAAAGGCATGTTCCCGTGAAGGACGAGTCGCGGGTCCCGATCCGCTCGGACCTCGACATCGTGGCGGCCCGCCAGCGCGGGCGCGCCCTCGCCCAGCGTCTCGGTTTCTCCGACAGCAACCTGACGATGATCGCCACCGCCATCTCCGAGCTGGCGCGCAACATCCTGCTCTACGCGAAGAAAGGCGAAATGACGATCGGTATCGTGGAGAACAACGGATTGAGCGGGATCACGGTCGTGGCCTGGGATGAAGGCCCCGGGATCCGCGACGTCGACCGCGCCATGGAGGTCGGTTACTCGACGTCCGGCAGCCTCGGCCTCGGCCTTCCCGGCGTGAAGCGATTGATGGACGATTTCGAGATCGTGTCCCGGCAGGGCCGGGGCACGACCATCACGGCGAGGAAGTGGAAGCGTTGAAGAGCCTGACCATGGAATGGGCGACGGCGGCGCGGACCCTTCGCGGCGAGACCGAGTCGGGGGATCGGCACCTCGTAACGACCTGGCCCGGAGGCGCCATCCTGGCGGCGGCCGACGGTCTCGGCCACGGCGCCGAGGCGGCGCTGGCGGCCAGGCTGGCGCTCGGGACGGTGGAGCGATGCGCGCGCCAGCCGCTCACGGAGATCGTGGAGCGTTGTCATGAGACCCTGCGCCAGACGCGGGGCGTGGCGATGAGCCTCGCCCGCTGGGAGGCGCACGATCAATCCCTGAGCTGGATGGGCGTGGGGAACGTCGAAGGGCTCCTGGTGTGCGGAGCGGGCGAATCCCGAAAAAGATACGAGCGGCTTCTGTTGCGCAGCGGGGCCGTCGGGATCCGGATGCCTCCGCTGCTGTCCTCGACGGTTACGGTGCCTGCCGGAAGCCTGTTGATCTTCGTGACCGACGGCATCGCGGACAGCTTCGATCAGGGGCTGGACCGGCTGGGTCGGCCACAGATGGTGGCCGACCGTATCCTGGCCAGTCATTCCCTGGGCACGGACGACGCCCTCGTCCTGGTCGCGCGCTTTTCGGAGTGAGATGATGGCCGAATCGAACGGGAGCTGGCTGAGAGAGCTTTATCCGACGGCGCTCCGCGACTACCTGGCGAACGGCGGCGAATCCGCCCTGCAGCAGGCGTACGAGATCGGGCGCCGGGCCATCGGCGAGGGACTCGGGGCCCTGGAGCTTCTCGCCGTCCATCAGGAGGCCCTCGATACGATCCTGGGAGAAAAGACGGATATCGAGTCGATCGCCGGCACGGTCGGCGAATCGGGCAAGTTCCTGGCCGAGTGCCTTTCGTCGTTCGAGATGACCCATCAGGGTTTCCAGGCGGCGGTCAAGGCGCTGCGCCGCCTGAACGAGCTCCTGGAGGAGGAGGCGAGGAAAATCGCCCACGCCCTGCACGACGATGCCGGACAGCTCCTGGTCACCGTTCACCTGGCGCTGCAGGAAGCGTCCGGTGGATTGTCGCCGCGCGCCCGCCTGCGCCTGGAGAAGGTCCGCGTCCCCCTGGACGAGATCGAGAAACATCTGCGCCGGCTGTCGCACGAGCTTCGCCCGACGGTTCTGGACGATCTCGGACTGGTCCCCGCGCTCGAGTTCCTGGCCCAGGGCGTCGCCGCCAGAAACGGCGTCGTGATCAAGGTCGAGGGCCCGAGAACCCGCCTGCCCTCGCCGATCGAGATCGCCCTCTACCGGGTGGCCCAGGAGGCGCTGCGCAACGCCACCAAGCACTCCCGGGCCAGGCGCGTGGACATCCGCCTCGCGGTCGAGTCGAACCGGGTGAGCTGCTCGATCCGCGACGACGGCCGGGGCTTCGACGTCGCCGCGGTGCTGGATCGGAGAGGCGATCGAGGCCTGGGGCTGATCGGGATGCGCGAGCGCCTCAATGCGGTCGGCGGGCAATTCGACATCCACTCGGCGCCGGGCCGCGGGACGGAGATCCGAATCGTAGTTCCACTTGGAGATCACCATGCCGATACAAGTTCTTCTAGCTGACGACCATCAGATCGTACGCCAGGGCCTTCGGGCCATGCTCGAGCACGAGGGATTCAAGGTCGTGGGGGAGGCCGCGGACGGGCGAGAGGCGGTCCAGCTGGCTGAGACGACCCATCCCGACGTGGCCATACTCGACCTCGCGATGCCGGCGCTCAACGGTCTGGACGCCGCGCGCGAGATGCTGCGCAGCTCGACCCGGATCAAGGCGATTCTCCTGACCATGCACACCGACGACCCCTATGTCCTGGAGGCGCTTCGCGCCGGCATCAGCGGCTACGTCCTGAAGACGCAGGCGACGCTCGACCTGGTCCAGGCGATCCGCGAAGTGACGCGCGGGGCGATCTACCTGAGCCCCGGGGTGTCCAAGACCGTCGTCGAGGCGTACCGCAACAAGTCCGACCTGCCGCACGATCCGCTGAGTCCGCGCGAGCGGGAGGTCCTGCAGCTGGTGGCCGAGGGGAAGACGACGAAGGAGGTGGCCGCCCTCCTGGGGGTCAGCGTGAAGACCGCCGAGTCGCCCCGGACGCGCATCATGTCGAAGCTCGGTATCCACGAGACCGCGGGTCTCGTGCGCTACGCCATCCGCCGAGGTCTCGTCCAGCCCTGACAGAGAGCCTGCCCCTTGGCCACCCCCACCCCTCGATGGGGGATATTCCTTCGCCACGCTCGGGTCATCACCTGATT
>DATFVU010000072.1:0-4028 GCA_035260145.1 Candidatus Polarisedimenticolia bacterium
TCCGCCCAGTCGTCTCGCGCCCGCGCGTCATCGTCGAGGAAGGCGACGATATCGCCGGCCGCCTCCCGGATGCCCCGGTTGCGCGCTGCGTCGAGGCCGAGCTCTTCCTCGCGGACGCTGCGGATGTCGATTCTGTCGCGGGCCGCGCACTTGGCCACGACGGCAGAAGTCGCGTCGGTCGACGCGTTGTCCACCACCAGCACTTCGAATCGGCTTCGGGCCAGACTCTGGCGCTCCAGGCTCTCGAGCGCTCCGCGAAGCAGATCGGCCCGGTTGTGCGTGCAGACCAGGATCGTCAGCGGCCGGCTCATCGCCCGTCCTCCAGGGAGAGCGGCCGCAGCGTCGATCGGCGGGCGCGGGAATCGTAGGCGTAGACCAGTGCCGGGCGATCGGGGTAGAGGGCGGCCAGCCCGCGATCGGCCTCGGCCCCGAGATCTCTCGCATAGACGACGCCGGTGCGGAAGTCGAGAGGATTCCGGACGAGATCACCGGGGGGCATCCTGCCGCTCCCCGTCGACAGGAAGACCAGCGCCGGAGAGACTCCCGACCGCTCGACCGTCGTGAACAGGTCTCGGTTGTGGGCGATCTTGTCTTCATAGTGCGCCAGCAGGAAGGGAAGCGTTCCGGCGAAGGTGAGGACCGCGCCGCACCCGAGCACGAGGCCAGTGGCCCGCCTCACCTTCCAGGCGGGGACGATTCCTTCGAACACCTCCGGCGCGCGCATGAAGCCCGCGCACAGGAGAATGGCCAGATACGTGATCCCGTCGTAGTAGTACCGGGGGCCGTACTCGTTTCCACCCTTGTTCTGGAAAACCAGGTACGAAAGGGCCAGGCCGAGAAGCGAAGCCAGCATCAGCACGATCACCGGCTCGCGCTGGAACCACTCCCTTAAGCGGCGCCCGCGGACCAGCAGCCAGAGTCCGGCGAGACTGCCGGGCACCAGCCAGAAACAGAGCTTGAGAAGCCACCACGAGGTGATCGCCAGATGGTCCGCTCCCAGGCCGGGCCGGATGTCCCCGGGATCGTAGGCCGCGTATCCCGTCCGCCAGACCGACCCGAACATTCGATGGTTGTACGCCGCGAGAGCGGCCACGGCCGCGGCCAGGGGGGTGGCGCCTGCGGCGAGGAATCCCCATCGTCGCTCTCGCATCCATCGCCAGGCGACCCAGAGACCGAGGGGGATGGTCAGCATCAGCGCCGGCGCCGGCCGGATCCAGAGCGCCGAGCCCGCCGCGAGCCCCGCCAGAGCGGCCCAGCCGATTCCCGCCCCCTCGCGCAGGCGGATCACCGCGACCAGGAACAGCGTGACCATGAGCACCGTGGCGGGATGGTTGAAGTAGGAAGCGGCGTTCAGCACGAAGAACGGCGTCGACAGGATAACGGCGATGACCGCGAGCTCACCGTGGCGGCCCAGCAGCCGACCCCCCGCCCATCCGGCCAGGATCAAGCCCGCAGCGGAGAGCAGCGGATTCACCGCCCAGGGGGCTCCCGCCTTCACTCCCAGCGACAGAAGCGCGGCCCATCCGGGAAACGCCTTGGCGAAGAAGCGACCGCCGGCCTCGTCGATGATGAAGCTGCGCGCGCGGAAGAACTCGGGGTCGGGCGGCGCCGCCACCCACAGTTTCCCGGCGGCGAAGATGCGGGCCTGAGTCAGGTAGGAGTTCTCGTCCGACGAATTGGGGAAGTCCTGCAGGATCAGGAGACCGACCGACGTGGCGAAGAGAAACGCCACCCCGCCCAGGACGATGCGCCGGTGCCAACCGGACATCTCCTGAAGCCCCTCGATGCCGCGCCGAGTCCAATTCGAAACGGCCCTCTCGCAGCGGCCGGCCGGTCGATCGAGGAGCGCGGGAAGCGCCGACAGGAAAAGCAGGAACAGACCGCCGATCACGCCGATGGCGGAAAACCCGCGCAGCCGGTACACCAGACTCTCCTCCAACCCCCCCTGAGGCGCCAGCGAGAGCGACGCCAGAGGCGCGGCCGCGATTCCCGCCAGCAGGAGTCCCGAGGCCGCCGAAATCAGCGCCGCGCGCCAGCGCACCAGCGCGATGAGGGCCATGGCCAAAAGCGCCAGCGCTCCGAACAGAAGCGCGAGCCGCAGGCGCGCCACCTGCTCAATGTGGGTCTCCTGGAGAAGAAAGGCGAGCGTATCGAAGCGGCCGACCAGCGCTTTCAGATTCAGGGCGATGAGCGAAAGCGTGGCACCGGCGGCGGCGAGCGCGCCCGCCAGGACGCGACCGATCCGGGACACCGGTCCGGGCAGGGCCATGGGAAGACCCGTCAGGTTCCACGAGCGGGTGACGGGGCTCATCCGCGCTTCCTCCCGTAGAGGGCGAGGGTCGATCCATCCGGCTCCCGGAACTTTGCAAGCAGGTCGAACTCCGAGCGCCGCTCCTCGAAATAGGCCTGCATCTGGGGAACGACGTCCTGCCAGGGCGGCACCGCGTTGTCGCCGTCCTTGGTGGCCAGGAAATCGTATTGATCGAACGACTGGTAGAAATCGGCGCGGCCGAACGGATCCAGCCCCACGTCGACGGCGACGTGCCGCTTCATCCGGTTCACCAGCTGCACGACGGTCACCGGGAGATCCCGTCGCGCGACGTAGTAGGCGATGGTCGGACCGTTCACCTCACGCATGTCGGGAATCACACCCAGCATCGGTACCCGGTGCCGATCGCCGCGACCGGCCAACTCCTGCTCCAGACGGGCGACCAGAGGTCGGATGTTCCATTCCCCGCTGGCCTGCGTCTCCCGCGTGCCCGCCAGGCCGGCCACGGGCAGGAGGAGCAGCACCCCCATCGCCAGAAGCCCCCGCGCCGCGGCGGCGCTCCGCCACAGCGCCAGCAGACCTCCCGCCGCCATCAGCAGCAGGACCGGCACCCAGGGAAGCAGATAGCGGGACTGCTTGTTGGCCACGGCGAAGGTGAAGATGGCATACAGGCTCAGGGCCCAGATCGGTAAGAGCAGGCGCGCTTCGCGACGGTCCCGCGCCCGCCACAGGAAGCCCGCGATCCCGACGAGTGCCGCGATCGTCAGCGGCCATCCCAGGAGCTTGCGCGGCAGCGCTTCGACGTGGTACAGGGCCGACGCGGAAGTGAAAACGGACGCGGATCCGTCGGCCGCTCCCCCGGCGTGGACGATCGTCTTGTTGATCAGGATCGGAAGAATGGGCAGATAGTAGGGAGCCGCCACGAGCCCCGCTGCGAGGAGAGCCAGCGCCAGGTTGCCCCATCGTCCGCCCCGCGTCACCGGCCCCTCGGAGTTCGCAAGACCGCGGGCCAGGGCCCATACCACAGGAAGCCCCAGAAAGAGAAAGAAGCTCCACTTGGTCAGCATGCCCGCCCCGGCGAGGAGGCCAAAGGCCAGACTCCAGTCCCTGCGGGAGAACCCTTCGCTGGCCAAAAGCGCCCACGTCGACATCACCACCATCGCCGCCAGGGGAAGATCGAGCATGTACTCCTCGGCGTTCATCCGGATTCCCGGAGCGGCCAGCACCAGGATCGCGGCGACGAGACCCGCCGGCGCCCCGAACAGCCTGTTTCCCAGCGCCCGCGTGCCGATCACCAGGAGGACCAGAAACAGGATCTGTGTCGCCATCGCCGTTTCATAGGTGCGGCCTGCCACGCCATAGAGCAAGGCGGTGATCCCTGGCACCAGCGGCGGGTAGTAGCCAGAGGGGGTCAGGAGCGGGAACTGCTCGGAGCCGTGGAGAATCGCGGTCAACACACCGTCCCCAAGCTCCCAGGGCCGCCTCAGGAGGTTCTCGTACACCAGGCTGTCCCGCAGGTGATTCGACTGATCCCATCCAGGCGGCGTGCCGGTCTCCCGGAGCGCTGGTGCCGCGGCCGCCACGAACGCGGCCACCGCCAGAAACAGGATCAGGATTTCCCAGGCGGATTGACGCCGCCCCTGAAGCGCGAACGAGGTCATGAGCGCGCCCCCTCCTCCCGCTCGAGACCGGTGACGCCCCGAGCGGCCGCGCCCGCGCCCAGCAGGAATCGCCCGGCCCCCTCGAACAGGGCCGCGAT
>DATFVU010000073.1:0-2094 GCA_035260145.1 Candidatus Polarisedimenticolia bacterium
CTCTGAGGGCCCGGGCGGCCGCGGCGCGCGTCGCCGCGGAGTTATATAATGAGCGCGCCATGGGTCAGGAGACCGCCTTCGAATACACGGTCCGCACGCGACACAAGACCGATGAGACGTACGCGATCGTGGTCGAGCCCGCGCCGGGTCACTGGATCGCCCAGATCCGGCTGCCGGACGGAACGTTCTGGACCATGAACCGCAGCGAGCCGAAGGCGCCCGCTCTCCCGAAGCAATGGGTGGGGGCCACGCCGGCCGCCGCGGCCGACTACGCCGCGCGCATTCTCACGAACTACTTCGCGAACGAGGGGATGGAGGTCATCCGGCGCCGGTATCTCCTGGGGAGCAAACCCCAGGGTTCGCCGACCGGATCGTCCGACGTCCCCGGCGACGCCTGAGAGGGTGGCGCGCACGGCTGCCCTGAGAAGGCTCTCCAGCCTGACGTTCCATGAGCGCGCGACCCTGGGGTGGGGCAAGCTGCGCCGCTTCTACCTGGCCCACTTCCGCCCCTCCTACGTGCGCGAGAGCCTGGCCCGCCGGGTCGGCCACTGCAACCGCACGGGGGCCTGCTGCAATCTGATGTTCACCTGCCCTCTCCTCGATCGGCGCTCCGACCCGGTGCGCTGCACCATCCACGAGATCAAGCCCAAGGTCTGCCGTCTCTTCCCGATCGACGAGCGCGACCTGCGCGATCGGGACATCGTCTCGCCCGACGCTCCGTGCGGCTTCTCCTTCGTGCCCCGCGACCAGTTCCTGAAGCAGGGTGTCCCGGCGGCGCGCGCCGCCGCCGAGGGAATCCACGTGGAATCCATTGATCTCCCCAGGGACTGAGGGGGGCGGCCGCCGGGCGCTGCACGGGGGACCGTTGATCTTTGGAAGCAGGTGCCCCATATTGACACGCGCCGGCATCCGTCCGTCCATTTCTTGACACGCGGGCGAGGCAGGCGCGGCCGAGGATCCGACTGAATGCCCGGTACCGATCTGGTCCTTCACGAAGAGGAATTCACCAGGATCCGCGACGTGATCGCGCGGCTGCGGAACGAGTGCAACGCGAAGGTCGTCTTCCTAGTCGACAAGAACGGCCAGCAGATCGCCGCGAACGGCGAGCTGAACGCCATCGACACGACCGCCCTGGCCTCCCTCGCCGCCGGCAACGTGGCGGCCACCGACTCCCTGGCACGCCTGATCGGAGAGAAGGAGTTCTCCGTCCTGTTCCACGAGGGGGAGCGGGACAACCTTCACATTTCGATCGTCGGCGGCCGGGTGATCCTCGTCGTCATCTTCGACGAGCGCTCCTCCCTCGGTCTGGTGCGACTGCGCGTGAAGAAGGGGTCCGCGGAGCTGGCGGCGATCCTGGACGTGATGCTGAAGAAGTCGGCCCAGCCGCGCAAGGCCGCGGCGGGCGGTTCTCCGTTCGCGGAGATCACCGACGAGGACATCGACAAGCTGTTCAGCGACTGACGCAGGCGTGGAGCAGCCACCGGACCCATGACGTTCATCAACTACGCGGCGCGCGAGATCAATTGCAAGATCGTCTACTACGGCCCGGGTCTGGGCGGCAAGACGACCAACATCAAGTTCGTCTATGAGAAGACCAACCCGAACTCCAAGGGCAAGCTGATCTCTCTCGCGACCGAGACGGACCGCACGCTGTTCTTCGATTTTCTTCCCCTGGATCTCGGCGAGATTCGAGGCTTTCGCACGCGCTTTCATCTCTACACGGTGCCGGGCCAGGTGTTCTATGACGCGTCGCGCAAGCTGATCCTGAAGGGCGTCGACGGCGTGGTGTTCGTCGCCGACTCGCAGGCCGCCCGCATGGAGGCCAACCTCGAGAGCCTCCGGAACCTCGACCTCAATCTCAAGGAGCAGGGATACGATCTGCGCTCCGTCCCCTACGTGCTGCAGCTCAACAAGCGCGACCTCCCTTCCGCCCTGCCGGTCGAGGAGATGAAGCGCCAGCTCGTGCGCAAGGGCGAGGCGGTCTTCGAGGCGGTCGCCTCGAAGGGGACCGGCGTCTTCGAGACCCTCAAGACCATCGCCAAGATGGTTCTCATCGAGCTGCGCAAGGGTCGCTGCCGCGGGGTTCTGGCGCCT
>DATFVU010000074.1:0-8523 GCA_035260145.1 Candidatus Polarisedimenticolia bacterium
CACCAGTCCCGCGGCCAGCGTGGCCTTGAGGCCTCCGCCGAGAAACAGCCGCCGGGTGACGTGGCGCGCGTCGGGCACGGTCTAGAATTTCACCTTCGGGACCTCCTTCGCCCCCGGCTCCGCGTCGAAGTACTCCTTCTCCGCGAATCCGAAGAACCCGGCGGCCAGGTTGGTTGGAAAGCGCTTGATCTGGGTGTTGTAGGTCCTCACCGCCTCGTTGTACCGCATCCTCTCGACGGCGATGCGATTCTCGGTCCCGGCCAGCTCGTCCTGAAGGCGGATGAAGTTCTCGTTCGCCTTGAGATTCGGATAGTTCTCCGCGATCGCGAGGAGCCGGCCCAGGGCACCGGTCAGGGCGGCGTTCGCCTCGGCCGCCTGGCGCGGCGATGCCGCGCCGGCCAGCCGGCTTCGGGCGTCGGCGACGCTCTCGAAGATCTCCTTCTCGTGAGCGGCGTATCCCTTGACCGTCTCCACCAGGTTCGGGATCAGATCGGCCCGGCGCTGCAGGACGTTCTCCACCTGCGCCCAGGCCGCCTTGACAAGCTGGTCCTGGGCGACCAGACGGTTGTACATCCCCATGACCGACATGGCGGCGATCGCCAGGAACAGGACGAGCACGCCCAAGACAATCAGGCAGCCGGCCAGACCCCTCTTCATCTTGAATCGCCTCCCTTCGACGCCTCGGCCCCGACGCGCAGCCGGTCGATCCGATCGGCCGCCCCCGAGAGCGCGCCATAATAGCCCGCAAAGATCGACTTGGGATCCCCGCTCACTCTCTCACGCCTCCTCAGGCGCGCCACCTCCTCGAACGGCGCGCGATTAAGACCGGTGACCTCGCAGAAGGCGGCGACGGTCTCCGAGGCCCGCGGCGGCGCCGGTCGTCCCAGAAGCTGCAGACCGGCCCGGAACAGCGCGACGAACCCCGGATACGACTGCGTCAGCAGCCGATTCAGTGCTTTGGGGCGATCGTGGACCAGGACGTACGCCTCGCGCAGCCGCATCAGCTTTTCCTTGAGCTCGCGCTCAACTTGAATGCGCAGCTGTTCGCGGCCGACCACGACGACGCGGAACGGGTCGTCTCCGTGCAGGACGACGTGGCCGGCGCGGATGTCGGCGAACTCGACCGGAAACGTGTCGGCGGAGTCCGCGATGAGCGCCGGCGAGAACAACTGCGGGATCGGATGCCCCTTGCGGACGAAGCGGCGCACCGGCGCTGCCAGGGCCTCGAGCGCCACAGGGTCCAGCGGCTCCAGGACGACGATCACGTTGAGGTCGCTTGCGGCCGAATGGAAATCGCCGCGCGCCGCCGAGCCGTACAGCACGACGCTTTTGAGGCGCGCGCCCAGGGACTCTTGAAGCCCCTGCAGGAGCGCCCGCAGAGCGGGATCGCTCTTCGCCTCCTCTGCCTTCACCCTGGACTCCTTGGGCCCGCGGTCGACGGATGGGACGACGCGGCGCCTAGCGCCCGGCTCCGCCGCCGCCGAAGCCGCCCCCGCCGAACCCGCCCCCGAAGCCTCGACCGAAGCCGCCGCCGAAGCCGCCACCGAAGCCGCCACCGTACCACATTCCCCGCCGCCAGCCGCCCCGCGAGGAGGGGAAGATGAACCGGAACAGGACAAAGAGAGCCACGAGGGCGATCAGAATGATCACGCGCGGCGGCACGCTCCGGATCGAGCTCTCCGGGGCGGCCGGCTCGACGCCCCCGATCGACACGCCGAATTCCGCGGCACAGGCGGCGACGAGTGCGGCGCTCGTTCCGTCGATCGCCGCGTCGAAATCCCCGCCTCTCAGGGGTGAGACGGCGACTTTGTCCAGGATCGAACCGACCCGCCCGTCGGGCAGAAAGCCCTCGACGCCGTATCCGGTGGCGACGAAGATGTGCGGCTCGTCCGTGGTGATCGCGATGACGATCCCCCGGTCCTGGCCACGCCTGCCGGCGCCCCACTCGGCGCCGGCCCTGACGGCGAAGTCGGAGAGCGTCTCACCGTCCAGGCGCTTCACGGCGATCACGACGATCGCGACTCCGGTCTTGTCGAAGAGCTCCTTGTGACGCGTCTCCAGACGCTCGACGGTCCCGGACGAGAGCGCTCCCGCCAGGTCATGAATCGAACGATCGTCGCGGGGCGGAAGCGGCAGGAGGGACGCCCCGGTCTCGCCGGAGACGAGGGGCGCCATCCCCGGGAGCACGAGGACGAAGAGCGCGACGATGCAGAGTGCTAACGCCGGGACGCGTCTCGCCGCTCTTGATCGATTGTGAGCCGGCGGCCGTTTCACAAGGACCCTTCACCTCGGATAAGTCGTCCGGAGACGCGCGCGCGCCCGCGCCTTCAGGGGATCAGGACACTCGAACCGGTGGTGGCGCGCGCCTCGAGATCGCGATGCGCCTGAGCCGCGTCCGCGAGCGCATAGCGGCGCGCGATCGGCATCGAGACCCTGCCGGAGAGGACGACCTCGAAGAGCTCGTTGGCACTCGCATCCAGATCGACCCGTTTCGCCGTGTAGGTGACGAGCGTCGGGCGCGTCACGTACAGCGAGCCCTTCTGCGCCAGGATCACCAGCTCGAACGGCGTCACCGGTCCGGAGGCGTTGCCGAAACTCACCAGGAGGCCGAACGGCCGCAGACAGTCGAGCGAGCCGATGAACGTGTCCCTGCCGACCGAATCGTAGACCACCGGCACGCCCTCGCCTCGCGTGATCTCTTTGACCCTCTGCGTGAAATTCTCGGTGCGGTAGTTGATGCAGTGATCGGCGCCGCTCTGCCGGGCCAGGGCGCACTTCTCGTCGGAGCCCGCCGTGCCGATCACCGTGGCCCCGAGCGCCTTCAGCCACTGACACGCGATCAGCCCCACGCCCCCGGCGGCCGCGTGGAACAGGACCGTGTCTTTTGGCTGCACCCTGTACGTGCGCCTGATCAGATACCGCACCGTCATCCCTTTGAGCATCATCGCGGCGCCCTGCTCGAACGACAACGACTCGGGGAGAACGCACAGCCGATCGGCGGGCATCACGCGCGCCTCGCAATAGGCCCCGGGAGGGCCGCCCGCGTAGGCCACCCGATCCCCCGGCCTGACGTGCGTGACCCCGGCGCCGACCGCCTCGACCACGCCGGCCCCCTCGTTTCCGGCCACGCACGGCAACGGGACTTTGTACAGCCCGGTGCGCTGGTAGACGTCGATCATGTTCAGGCCGCATGCCTTGTGGCGGACGCGCGCCTCCCCCGGGCCCGGGTCGCCGACCGGAACGTCCTCCCACTTCAGGACCTCGGGGCCCCCAAAGGCATGAAATCGAACGGCGAGCATCGTGGCCAGGTTAAGGCGAAACGGGGGCGGCGACGCACGACGGGCCGGATTGCGTCCTGTCGACGGCACAGAGTCCGACCCCGCTCAGCGGGCGCTCGTGGTCGCTCGAGTCGAACCCGTGGCCTCCCTCCTTCACCGGGGTATGGAAGGGATCGACGCCGACGACGAGGAACCAGAGGACATAGCCGGGGGCGGGATCGGGAAGGTCGACGATGGCGCTCCCTGACGTCCCGATCCGACAAACCGCGCCAGCGTAGGAATACGACCAGGCGTCGCTGCGAAAACCGTAGTAGAGGTTGTAGTCCGGCGCGGGGCATGTGGACGCGTCGTAGTCCACCTGCGTGCGAGCCCCCAGGAGTCCGACCCGCAGGGGCTCGCCCGGGATCAGGCGCCCGTCAGGACGGGGAGGAAGACCTGCGGGGGCGGGAAGGGTCACGGGGACGGTGGCCGTGTTGTTCGAGACGTCGGACTCCGCAACGGTCCCGTCGGGGTTCACGATGACCCTGAGATTGTAGTCCCCGGCCGGAAGGTTCGTGACGTCGATCCACTGACACTCGAGGAAGGCATCGTACAGATCGGCCCAGCCGCGCTGCAGACCTTGAAAGGAGCAGTCATACAGCGGACCCGGAGGCACCCACGGCGCGGACACATAGCGCTCGGTGTCCTCGATGCAGAAGGCCTGCTTGCGTCCCGTGAGCACCAGTTGGCCGAGCGCATCGAGGAGGTCGTACTCGGCGTAGCCCCGATAGTGATAGTGACCGTGACAGGGGCTCCACACGAACGCCGGGTTCGTCGTCGGGTCACCGAGGACGAGATCGACCTGTGCGAGATTGGGCGTGAGAGTATCGAACCGCAGGAGCCTCCTGACACCGGGCCCCCCGACGCACCCTTCCACCAGCACGCAACTCGATGACGAAAAGCCGCGGTCCTCGACGAACCACGAGCCGGCGAGTCTCGGTGCGTCGATCGTCAAATCCCCCTGCGCGAAGGCCGGTGCGGTGCCGAGCGTCATCACCGCCGCGATCCATCCTACCGCTCTCATTCCGCGCCCTTGTCGCGCGCCGCTTCGGGCGGGTCGGTCAACCCGCCGGCGGCGTTCTGATAGACGACCTTCCCTTCGAGCATCGTCATCAGCACCTTCGTGTCGGAGATCTGCTCCGTCGCGACACGGAACAGGTCCTGGCTGAGGACGATCAGATCCGCGTACTTGCCGACCTCGATCGACCCGGTGGTCGCGTCCTGGTGCATCTCGTAGGCGGCGTTGATGGTGTGCATCTTGAGGACGGCCAGAAGATCGGGAATCACCTCGCGCGGGCTCAGCGCTCCGGGATGGACGCCCGCGACCGATTCTCCCGTGTGGTCGATGGCCGTCTCGATCTGCACGAACGGCAGGAGCGGATCGACCGGGTAGTCGCTGCCGCCCGCGATCACGGCGTGGGCGCGCCAGAGCTCGCCGGCGGGAAAGAGCCGCTCGTAGAGGGCGTCGTCGATGAACCCCACGGTTCCCTCTACAAGGTAGGCGTCGCGCCTCGCCCACTGCAGCGACATGCTGGCGACGACGCCGAGCGCCGCGAACCGGGGCACGTCCGCCGCGTCGATCGCCTCGAGGTGGGTGATGGTGTGGCGCAGATCGCGGTCGCCGTTTTCCTTCCGCGCCGCCTCGAAATTGTCCAGCGCGTCGCGGGTGGCGCGATCCCCGATCGCGTGCACGTGGATCTGCCAGCCCGCCTTGTCGAGTTCGACGTAGCCGGGGCGCGCGTCGGCGCAGGAGGGATCGGGACCCCTGTTGGTGCCGGGCTTCCAGACCGGCTTATCCAGCGTGCCGGCATTGATGCGATAGGGCTGCAGCATCGCTCCGGTGTGGGCGGGATACTCCATCACGCCGTCGCAGTACACCTTGACGCTCGAGACCTCGATGAGTCCCTTCGCGTACTTCTTGTACTCGCCGAGCGCCGCGATCTGTCTCCGCAGATCGGCACGATCGGAGTTGCCGCGGACGAACGGAGCGGAAAGACCGAGGTTGGCCCGCAGCGTCATCGTCCCTTCGTCCTGGACCTTTGCCCACCGGGCGATCTGATCCTCGCCATCGCCCGGGATGAAGACCGATGTGATCCCCATCCGGTTGGCGTCCCGGTTGGTCTGACGCACGGTCTCGAGCCTCATCTCTTCCGTGAGCGGAGCCGCCTCGCCCCAATCGTCGAAATCGACGTCGGCGAAGAAGCCGTTCGGCTTGCGGCTCGCGTCGCGGCCGATCTCTCCATCCGCCGGGGTGGGCGTGTTCTCGTCGATGCGGGCGTTCGCGATCGCCCGGCTGTTCATCCAGAACTTGTGACCGTCGGCGTTCCTCACGAGAACCGGGCGGGTGGTGTCGAGCCTGTCGAGGTCGTAGCGCGTCAGCGGCGTTCCCGGCGGAAGGATCGCCTCGCCGAACAGATGGCTCGCCGCGAACTGCACGTTCGATCCCTTGAGTGCGGCCTGTTCGGGACGATCGAGACAGGCCTGCAATCTGGCGAGGACCTCGGCGACGGTTCCTCCCGCGTACCCCATCTCGCAGTCCGTGCGCCGCGTGCCGTGGAAATGCCCGTCGACGATCCCGGGCATGACCATGCGGCCCTTGAGATCGATCACACGGGTCTTCGGACCGACGTACTTCTTCGCCTTCTTATCCGGGCCGGCGAAGAGGATGCGCCCGCCGGCGATCGCGAGGGCCTGGGCGAATTTCGGCTTCTCGGCCCCGTCGTGGCGCTCGACACCGTGGAAAAGAAGGATCGTGCCGTTCAGCAGGACCGTGTCGGCTTCGCCGGCGCGCGCCGGCGCGACCGACGGGCAGAGGATGAGCGCGAGGACGACGAGCGGGACCAGAGGTCGTGTCATGACAGTCATCCCGGGGGTATCGAGCGACATTCTACGGCATGCCGCCTCGAAATGGGACCGCGAGCGTCGATCGCTAGGTCTTGATGCGGAGCAGACCGAGAGCGGCGCCCACGAGGAGGGCGCCGCTGAGCCGGCTCGTCACGGTCGCGAAGCGCGGCTGCATGATGACGCGCGCCGCCCGGGCCGCGGCGGCGCCGTAGACGGCGAGCACGACGAACTCGAGAACGATCGAGGTGATTCCGAGCACCAGGAGCTGAAAAAGGATCGGCCGCTCGCGGTTGATGAACTGGGGCAGGATCGCCACGAAGAAGAGAAGCGCCTTCGGGTTCGTGAGCTGCAGGACGAGGCCCCGGAGGAACAGGGTGCGTCTCTCGGATCCGGGGCCGTTCGGCGCGCGGCCGATCCCGTGCAGTGGCCGTGGCCGGATGAGGGCCATCGCACCGAGATAGAGAAGGTATCCCGCGCCCGCCCACTTGACCGCCGTGAACAGACGACTCGAGGCGGCCAGCATCGCGCCGACGCCGGTCCCCGAGACGGCGAAATAGAGGGCGTTGGACGCCAGGATTCCCACGGCCGACCAGAGGGCCCCGGCCGAACCGCAGCGCAGGCCCTGCGACACGACGAGCAGGACCGCGGGGCCGGGGGTCACGATCAGGGCGCCCTCCGTCAGCGTGAACATCAGCCAGACGGTCCAGTCCATCCGCCCCCTCGTCAGGCGCGCGGTCGCGCGGGGCGCAGCGGCAGTCGGCCGGTTTCCTTGATGGTCTCGAGCACGATGGTCGTTCGAGTCGACCGCACCGAGCCGATCGTGCCGATCTTCTCCCGCAGAAGCCTCCCCAGGTCCGCGGCGTCCTGCGCCCGGATCTTCAGGAGGTAGCAATCCTCGCCGGCGATATCGTGCAGCTCCTGCACCTCGGGCAGCGCCGCCAGCTTGCGAGCCGTCTGATGACTTCCGACCCGGTCGTCGGCCTTCACAAAGATGAAGGCGGTCAGGCCCAGACCGATCGAGGCCGGGTCGATGCGAACCTCGTGACCCAGGACGACGCCCTGCTTCTGCAGCTTCGCAAGGCGCTGGAAGATCGCCGATGGAACCAGGCCGACGCGCCGTCCGATTTCGGCGTTCGGCGTCCGCGCGTCCTCCTGGAGCAGCTCGAGGACCTTCAGGTCGACGGGATCGAGCGACTGTGTCGTGGGCTTTCGGGGGAGGGCCCTCGAGCGCCTTTGGGTCTTCACGCGCCGGGGACTCTGCGTCCGCCGGGGGACGAACGCGCGCCCAGGGCATCAACCAGGAGGCCGGCCAGGCGCCCGGCGTGCGCGCCATCCGGATCGCGCTCGGCGTTGAACTCGGTCACGACGACAGCGGCGCACGCGGGAGAGGCGACGAAAACCTTGAGAGCGGCCAGGGCCGATTCGGGGTCGAGACCGCCCTGGTGCGGCACGTCGGCGGCGGCAAAGTCCATCACGTCGACGTCGAAGTGCACCACGATCGCGTCGGACCGGGCCTCGAGGATGTGAACAGCCTCTCGCGCCGCGGCGGCCGCTCCGAGCTCGAGCCTCGACAGGGGGAACCTGGTCAGGCGCGAGCGCTGCAAGGCCTCGAGCTCGGGCGGATCGACCCAGCCCGAGTCCACGTTGTAGCCGAACAGCACGACGTCCTCATCCGACAGCATGGGCCGTCTGGGCCCGATGCCGGCGAGCCGCGGCTCGCCCCGGCCGAGGAGGTGCGCCAGCACCATCCCGTCGAAAACACCCGAGGGTGTGGTCTCGGGCGTTTCCAGATCGACGTCGGCGTCGCAGTACAGAAGACCGGGGCGCTCATGGTGACGAAGGAGACCGGCGACCACTCCAAGCGTCACGGTGCAGTCTCCGCCCAGGACGAGCGGCAGCGCGCGATCGGCTAGCGTATGACCGGCAAGGACCCGATCGACGCGATCCGCGAGCCGTCGGGCCACATCGACGACCAGGTCGAGGTTCTGCCGCCGCGGATGCGCGGGGTCGGGACGGAAGACGACGGAGGGCTGGTCGCCGAGGTCGGCAACGTCCAGGCCCTTCGCCCGCAGGCGCTCCACGAGGCCGGCGGCACGCAGCGCGGCGGGCGCCCCCTCCTGTCCCGTCCGACGCGCGCCGGCGCTCGATGGCACTCCCAGCAGCGTCACACGGGGCCCGACGATGGATGTTTCATCTCTCAAAACCATATAACAGAGATGATACATCACCCTGATGAGAGATATGCAGATGATCTGTCACGGAAAGGACGGATGGGGCTCAGTCCTTTTCGCGCGACCACGCGGCGGAGACTTTGCGCGCGGCCGCGAGATCGAGACCCGGCCTAATGTCCTGCCAGCTCCCT
>DATFVU010000075.1:0-5851 GCA_035260145.1 Candidatus Polarisedimenticolia bacterium
ACACGATCCTGGTGTCCTCCAGCGTCTGCGTCGAGGTGGCCCGGAGGTTCATCCGGAGCGAGGGGCCGCAGGTCCTGTGCGTCCCTTTTTCCGTCGACACGCGACTCTTCCATCCCATCCGGGACAGGGCGGCCCTGCGACGCGCTCTTCATGAAGAGGTCGGCGTGCCCCGGGACGGCCCGCTCCTTCTGGTCGTCTCCGCGTTCGTCAAGAGGAAGAACCAGCACCTCGCGCTCCGGTTCCTCAGGGCGCTCCTCGACACGATTCCCGATGCCCGCCTGGCGTTCGTCGGGGGAGCGCCGTCCCGTGGTACGGGCGAGAGCTACCTGGCCTCGGTGCGGAGCGCCGCGCTGCGCGACGGCCTTTTCGAGCGAGTGACATTTCTGGGAGAGCTGCCTCAGTCTCGCGTGTCGCGCTTGATGGCGGTCGCCGATCTGCTGCTGCACCTATCCAACTGCCGACTGGAAAACTTCGGGCTCGTCGTGGCCGAGGCGATGGCGGCCGGCCTCCCCGTGGTGGCCGCCGACTGGGGAGGCCTCCGTGATCTGGTCGTCTCCGGCGAGACGGGTCTTCTCGTCCCGACCTTTCTCACGGACGGAGGTCCCAGGACGGACTGGCTCTCCGCGGTCGGACCGACCGCCGGGATTCTGAGCGACAGAGGGACCTGGGAGCGGATGTCCTCGAACGCCCGAGGCCGGGCGGAGCGGGACCTGAGCGTCGCGGCCTATCGCCGCCGGCTGTGCGCGGCTGTCGACAGCACGCTGGAACGGCCCGCCCATGATGGAACGCTCGCCCTGACGGAGCAGGGCACCGATCTGATGTTCCGCACCATCCTTCTGAACTCCGCTCACCCCGAAATCGACGGCACCGGGACCGAATACCGCCTTCTGATGCCGATCGATGACGGCAGGCACTATCGCTTCCTGTCGGGGCCGGCGGCGTCCTCCCAGTCGGCCCCGAACATCGGTGCTAACGACCGACTCTACCCGGTCGCCACGTGGACGCGGGAGGGCGCGGCCCTCCGAATCACCGATCTCGCCTGGCCGGCCACGCTTCCGATCGAGGACACGCAGACGATGATTCTGGAGCGCAGCGACGGGAGGCGCACCCTCGGACAGATCTTCGAAGACCTCTGTTTGCCGAGAGAGATGCTCCCCGGAGCGCTCGCGGGCGCGCAGTCGCTGGTGGATCAAGGCGTCCTGTGCCCCTTGGGGGGCACGCCGATCCGGCGTCTCGTCCGCCGGGACGGCTGAGGGGCCCGGATGTTGGAGCGGACGGAAGCCGCGGACGATCGAATTCCGACGGCCTGGGGCCAGGCCTACCCGCGCTCCATCCGGCTCGCGCCCGAAGGGTTCTTCGTGCCTTCGGCGACGCTGCGCGTCCTGCTGCAGAAGAGCGGCCGCATCGAAGTCTTCAACTCGGGATTCGCGTTCGTGCCCTTTATCGGAAACGCCGAGCGCCTGACTCTCGACCGGACGCGGCCGGCGCGTCCCGGGGATCTCGTGTGCGTCGACGTCGGAGGGTGGGGAGACCTCCGGCGGATCCTGGCGCGCGGGGCGGACGGCGACTGGGTGACCGGGATCGACCCGGCGCCTCGCGCACGCGAGCGCATCGCCCCGGATCGGCTGATCGCGGTGGTCTCCGGAAAAATCGGGGCCGGGGACGTCATCGGTCGGACCATCGCCATGGCGTTCCCGATCTGGTCCCGCCTCGCCTCGATGCTCTACCGGTTCCGCAAGGTCCTCGAGGCCCCGCGTTTCGGCGACGCCGCGACGGATTCCGTACGGAGGAAATACTCGGCTCAGGTCGACTCCTACAGCGCCATCCCGGGGGATCTGCTCAGGGACGACCTGAGAGGCCTTCTCGAGGCCGTGTTTCCGGCCGGCGGCAGGCTGCTGATCGCGGCCAGCGGAGCGGGGGGCGAGGCGATCCAGCTGGCCCGTGGCGGCTACCGCGTGACCGGCTTCGACGTCCTGGAGAACATGGTGAGCGCCGCGCGCCGCAATGCCTCGGCGGCCGGTGTCGAGGTGGAATTCGTGCAGACCGATATGGCCGATCTGGATCTTCCGGGAAGAACCTTCGACGGCATCTACGTGACGCCCCTGGTCTATTCGTTCGTCCCGGGCAGGGCGCGCCGGCTGCGCAGCCTGCGGCGACTGGGGATGCACCTCGCCCCCGGGGCGCCTCTCGTCTTCAGCGCCCATCTGATGAGTTCACCCTGGCATTACCTTCAGACTGTTTTGACCTGGTTGCGCCACGGGCCGTGGCGCGGGGGACATGAATTCGGAGACTGGTTCACGTGGTTTCTCCTTCCGGACGGAACCATCGGGACGTCCTTCAGCCACATGTTCACCCTCTCGGCGGTGGTCGGGGAGGCGCGCGCCGCCGGATTCAGGGACTGCCGGCTGGACGGGGCCTACTTCGTCGCGAGCGCTTTCGACCGCGGGCCGGGAGGGGCGGAACGCTGACCGCGGGGGAAGGAGGACTCCCTCAGGGGCGTGCGGCGTCGATCGCCGGCCAGAAGTCCTCGTCCTTGCGGAAGTGGAGGTAGGCGAAGAGGGCTCCCTCGACCAGCGCGCGGACTCCGTCGATCAGATGAGAGTGCCGGGGCGTCTGGTCGACGACGAAGGGGAGGTTGCCCAGCAGATCGGCGAAGCAACCGCCATCGTCGGGGCGGACGACCGTGCGGGTGTCCTTGCGCAGGCGATAGAAGCCGGCAACCGGATAGGTCCCCACGAGCGGCGCGCCCTGTTTGTAGGTACCGCGGAACGGCCCGCCCGCCACGACCAACGCCCCGTCGCGCCGCAAGACGAGCGTCAGATCGTCGCTGTTCACGTCGCCCGCGGTGTTCATCGCCGCAAGCGTGGACTTACCGGCGCCCGAGGGTCCATAGAAGAGGTAGGCGCGGCCCGATCGGACGATACTGGCGCCGTGCAGGAAGAATCCGCCGATGTCGATCGCCAGCCAGGCGACGGCGCTCCTGAGAAAGTTCTCCAGGGCCCGCGGCGCCGGGTCGGCCTCGCCCGACGCGAGCGCGACCTCCCCTTCGCGTCGCCCGAGGTCGATCCAGGACGCGAGTCGATAGGAGACCGTGCGAAAGACCCCCTCCCGCAAGTCGGTGTACATGCGGTACTCCTCCGCCGGGGCGGTGGGAGCGGGAGGGGGAACAAAGTACTCGACCGGGGCCTGGTGGATGGTCACTCGGAGGGGGCGCCCCTCTCCGGTGGGCCGGACCAGGTAGGGGGCGTAGACCACGGACATCCGATCCAGGAGGGTCTCGGGAAGTCCCTCGAACTCGACGGCGATTCCCGAGATTTCGATGCGCGCCGAGCCCGCTCCCGCCGCCCGCCTCCAGTCGCCGAACGCCTCGACCGGCGGCGGGGCGACGCGTTGTGGCGTCGTCAAGGACCTCCCTCCGGAAAAGGGTATCCTATCATTCGGGCGCAAAGGGCGCCGCGGCCCGGGCGGCCGGGAGGGATTGAGGTGGGCGGTCTGTTCAAACTCACGACCGAGTTCGAGCCGAAGGGAGACCAGCCGGAGGCGATTCGCAAGCTGGTGGAGGGATTGCGCTCCGGGAGAAAGCACCAGGTCCTGCTGGGTGTGACCGGCAGCGGCAAGACCTTCACGATGGCCAAGGTGATCGAGGCGGTCGAGCGGCCCACTCTCATCCTGTCCCACAACAAGACACTGGCGGCGCAGCTCTACCAGGAGTTCCGCAGATTCTTCCCGGAGAACGCGGTCGAGTATTTCGTGTCGTACTACGACTACTACCAGCCCGAGGCCTACGTCCCGCAGAGCGACACCTACATCGAGAAGGAGGCGACGATCAACGACGAGATCGACCGCATGCGCCATTCGGCGACGCGCTCGTTGTTCGAGCGCCGCGACGTGGTGATCGTGGCCTCGGTCTCGTGCATCTACGGCCTCGGATCCCCCGAGGCCTATCACGGCATGATGCTCATGCTCGAGCGGGGGACGGAGATCGACCGGGACGCGATGCTCCGCAAGCTGGTCGAGATCCAATACGAGCGGACCCAGTTCGATCTCGAGCGCGGCAAGTTCCGCGTGCGCGGCGACGTCGTCGAGGTCTTCCCCTCGTACGACGAGACCGCCGTGCGCATCGAGCTGTTCGGGGACCAGATCGAGGCGATCTCGCAGATCGACCCGCTGCGGGGCGCTTCGATAAGGAAGCTGCACCGCATCCCGATCTATCCGAACTCGCACTACGTCACGCCGCGCGAGCGGCTGCTGGTCGCGATCGAGAACATCAAGTCGGAGCTGCAGGGGCGGCTGGCGGAGCTCGAGGCGCAGGGGAAGCTCCTGGAGGCCCAGCGTCTGCACCAGAGGACCATGTTCGACCTGGAGATGATCAAAGAGGTCGGGTACTGCTCCGGCATCGAGAACTACTCGCGCCACCTCACCGGGCGGCAACCGGGGGAGGCGCCGCCCAACCTGCTCGACTACCTCCCGAAGGATCACGTGATGATCATCGACGAGAGCCACGTCAGCATCCCTCAGGTCAGAGGCATGTACTGGGGGGACCGCTCGCGCAAGGAGACTCTGGTCGAATACGGGTTCCGTCTGCCGTCGGCGCTCGACAACCGCCCGCTGCGCTTCGAGGAGTTCGAGGAGAGGGTCGGCCAGCGCCTGTACGTCTCCGCCACGCCCGGGCCGTACGAGCTGGAGATGGCGCACGGGGAGGTGGTCGAGCAGGTGATCCGCCCGACCGGCCTGATGGATCCTGAGATCGAGGTGAGGCCGGTGCGCAATCAGGTGGACGACCTCCTGCACGAGATCAGGCGGCGCGTCGAAAGGGAAGAGCGCGTCCTGGTCACCACCCTGACCAAGCGGATGGCCGAGGAGCTGGCGCGGTATTACAGCGACCTCGGAGTGCGCGTCGAGTACCTGCACTCCGACATCGACACCCTGCAGCGGGTGCACGTCCTGAGGAATCTCCGCCGGGGGGAGTTCGACGTCCTGGTGGGCGTCAACCTCCTGCGCGAAGGGCTCGACCTGCCGGAAGTCTCGCTGGTCGCCATCTTCGACGCCGACAAGGAAGGCTATCTGCGCTCGGCCGGGTCGCTCATCCAGACCTGCGGCCGGGCCGCGCGCAACGTGAACGGCAAGGTCCTCATGTACGCCGATCGGGTGACCGACTCGATGCGCTCGGCCATCGACGAGACGAACCGACGGCGCGGGCTTCAGGACGAATACAACCGGCGCAACGGCATCACGCCCGAGTCGATCGTCAAGGCGATCGACGACGTGCTGGGAAGCGTCTACGAAGCGGACTACCTCAAGGTGCCGCGCGAAGAGGAGACGAGCGCAGAAGAGGCGCGCCGCCCCGAGGAGATCGAGGCCGAGATCGCGCGTCTGCAGACGCAGATGCGCGCCGCCGCCGACAAGATGCGCTTCGAGGAGGCCGCGGCCCTCCGGGACCGCATCAAGTATCTGAAGAAGATCCTGGTCGTTGCCAATGCCTGACCCTCCCGATCAACCGTCCCCCGCGCGACAGAAGGTCGAGGACCTGCCCGACTCCCCCGGCGTGTATCTGTATCGCGACCGGCAGGGGAGGGTGATCTACGTCGGCAAGGCCCGGTCGCTCCGGAGCCGAGTGCGCTCCTATTTCCAGGAATCGTCGGCCGGACAGGCGCCGAAGACCGACGCGCTCCTGGACGAGATCCACGACCTCGAGTACATCGTGACCCGCACCGAGGTCGAGGCGCTCATCCTCGAGAACAACCTGGTCAAGAAAGACCGCCCGCGCTTCAACATCCGTCTGCGCGACGACAAGAACTTCCCCTATCTCAAGATGACGACGAAGGAACGCTTTCCCCGGGTCGTACTGGTG
>DATFVU010000076.1:0-5528 GCA_035260145.1 Candidatus Polarisedimenticolia bacterium
GCCGGCGCCGACGACCAGATCGTTGCGGCGCGAGAATTCCTCCACGAGATCGAGGGCCCCCGGAATCGTGAGCGTGAACTCGACGATCCGGAAGCCGCCGCGGATCGCCGCCTCCATGGCCTGGACCGCGGTCTCGCGCGAGTCGCACCTCAAGATCGCCGAGGCCCTGACCTCGCCCAGGAGTCCCACGAACTTTTCGGCTTTCATGGCCCCATTGTAATCCGGATGCGGCTCTCTTGAGCGGGGTCGCGTCCGGACCTCGCCTCTAAAGCGCCGTGATCAGCCGGGCCGCCTGCCGCCGGCCGTCGGCGGCCCGCATGTGATCGCTCAACCGCCGCAGCCGCTCCCGCATCCCCCCGTCACGCAAAAGCGACTCGATCGCTCCCGCGAAATCGGCGTCGGTCCACGTGTAGCGCGGCAGGCGCAGGCCGTAGCCGGTCTCCTGGATCCGGGTGGCGTTGTCGAGGCCGTCCCAGCAGAACGGCAGGATGAGCGAGGGCTTGCCGAAATAGAGCGCCTCGGTGAACGTGTTGTTGCCGCCGTGGTGCACGACGGCGTCGCAGTGCGGCAGGACCGCGGGCTGCGGGAAGAAAGACTCGACCCGCACGTTGCCCGGAAGGTCGGAATAGACGGAGAGGTCGTCGCCGACGTTGATCAGCGCCCGGTACGGCAGGCGGCCGAGAAGGGCTATCAGGCGCTTGAACAGGTCGATGTCCGCGGTCCCCAGACTGCCGAAGCTCACGTAGAGGAGCGGTGCCGTGTCGTGCGAAGCGAAGCGCGGCACGCGGTATTCCCCCTCGTCGCGCACGCAGCCCTCGAGGTATTGGAAGCGCTTCGGGTCGAGAGGGTGCCGCCTCTTGAAGGCGAGTGCTTTCGGATAAAGCAACAAATTGAGATGGGGAGAGGCCTCGAAGAACTGTCCGAGGGGGTAAGGCTCGAGGCCGCAGGACGCCAGGAAACGGTTGAAGCGTTCGTGGCACGGAGAAATCAGGCGCCGGAACTCCGCCTCGAAGGCGAGCCGGCAGGCGGCGTCGCTCTCACCGCAGCCCGACAGGTGCGGCGGGATGTCAGGATCGGGGATTTCGTTCTCGCTGCACGAGATCATGCGGATCCAGGGAAACCCGCCCTGGGCTATCGCCGGGAAGAGGACGATGTTGTCGACGCACACCAGGTCGGGCCGCAGATCCCGCAGGGCCTGCCGGAGCTCGGGCTCGACGTAGATGGCGCTGTCGACCACCGCCTCCCACACCGGCACGACGTACGTGGCGAGCTGTTCGATGGGCGACAACCGGAAGTGCGGCAGGTGGGCCGCGATGAAATCCTTCCAGAACTGGCTGGCCTTCGCGGTGTCCATCGGCTCGGACATCGCGACCAGGCGCTCCTCGAAGCCGTATTTCGCGAACACGCCGGCGAACGACTGGTCGGCGACGAACACCGGACGGTGCCCGAGCTCGCGGCAGGCCTGGGCGATGCCGACGCAATTCAGCGCCGGACCGAAAGCCGCCTCGGGAAAGAAGACGATCGTCTTCGGACGCCGCACGGGAGCTCCGCGCCTGGAGAGTTGTCCGCGCCATCGGCCGGAAGGTCTCATCATAGCGCTTGCGGGCGCTCTATCGTAAGATCCACGCCGCGCCGGCGACTCCCGCCGGCCGGCCTCGAAAAGCCCATGGACCCGAAGCCCGGACAGACGCTGTCGCACTACCGCCTGGTGAAGGAGATCGGCCAGGGAGGGATGGGTGTGGTGTTCGAGGCGCTCGACGTCAACCTGGGACGCCGGGTCGCCCTGAAGACGCTCCCCGCGGGGGTCGCGGCGGACGGCGAGCGGCTGTCGCGGTTCCAGCAGGAGGCCCGGGCGGTCGCCGCGCTGAATCACCCCGGCATCGTGACGATCCACTCGGTCGAGCAGGCGGACGGGGTCCACTTCCTGACCATGGAGCTGGTCGAGGGCGCGACCCTCGACGCGGGGATCGGACGGGGCGGCATGGCGCTCGAGCCGTTCTTCCAGGTTGCGGTGCCCCTGGCGGAGGCGCTCAGCGCGGCGCACGAGAAGGGGATCATCCACAGGGACCTGAAGCCGGCCAACGTCATGGTGACAGTCGACGGGCGGGTGAAGGTCCTCGACTTCGGCCTGGCGAAGCTGTGGAAGCAGGACATCGAGGGCGCGGAGGAGGCCGGTCCGACGCGGACCGTGAAGCCCGAGCCGGGCATCAGCGGAACGGTTCCCTACATGTCGCCCGAGCAGCTGCAGGGGAAGGAGGCGGACCAGCGATCGGACATCTTCTCGCTCGGGATCATCCTGTACGAGATGGCGACCGGCGAGCGCCCCTTCAAGGGGGGAAGCGTCGCCGAGGTCTCCTCGTCGATCCTGCGCGACACTCCCGCTCCCGTCGTCGATCTGCGGCGCGATCTGCCCGGGATCCTGGGCCGGGTCGTCAGGCGCTGCCTGGAGAAGGATCCGAAAAGGCGCTACCAATCGGCCCTGGACGTGCGGAACGATCTGGAGGAGGTGCGCTTGGAGATCGCCGCACCCGCGGCGGCGGAGGGGCGCGCGCCTGCGCGGGCCGGCGACCGGGACGATCGACGCCGCGGAGCGGGCGCGCGGATGGGTCTCTACGCGGCCGCCGGCCTCGTCGCCCTGGCGGCGATCGCCGCCGGCTTCCTGCTGTGGAGCCGGGGCCGGAGCGGGATCGCCGGGCGCGGCGGGACGCCGGCGACACCGGCCTCCATCGCCATCCTCCCCTTCGTCAACATGAGCGGCGACCCCGAGAACGAGTACTTCAGCGACGGGATCACGGAGGAGCTGATCAACGCGCTGGCCAAGGTGAGGGGGCTGAAGGTGCCGGCGCGCACCTCCGTGTTCGCCCTGAAGGGGAAGCGGATGACGGTCCAGGAGATCGGCGGGACGCTCGGGGTGGACGCGGTTCTCGAGGGGAGCGTCCGCAAGTCCGGCGAGACGCTGCGGATCACGGCGCAGCTCATCAACGCCACGGACGGCTACCATCTCTGGTCCGAGAGCTACGACCGGCGGATGAAGGACGTGTTCGCGGTCCAGGAGGAGATCTCGCAGAACATCGTGCGGGCGCTGCAGCTGACCCTGACCCCCAACGAGCGCCAGGCGCTGCAAAAACCACCGACCACCGAGGTCCAGGCGTACGACGACTACCTGCGCGGCCGCAACCTCTTCTATCTGGCGGGCCGCAAGAACTGGGAGTCGGCGCGCGCCATGTTCTCCCGCGCCATCGAGATCGACCCGCGCTACGCCCTGGCGTACACGGGCGTCGCCGACTGCTCCTCGGTCCTGTACATGTACGCCGACAGCACCGAGAAAAATCTGGAAGCGGCGCGCGAGGCCAGCGCAAAAGCCCTGGAGCTGGACCCCGAGCTGGCGGAGGCGCACGCCTCGCGCGGGCTGGCGCTGTCTCTCGGCAAACACTACGCCGAGGCGGAGGCGGAGTTCGAGACCGCCATGCGCCTCGATCCGAAGCTCTACGAGGCCCCGTATTTCTACGCGCGCACCTGCTGGACCCAGGGGAAGCGTGAGAAAGCGGCGGAGCTGTTCAGACTCGCGGCGGATCTGCGTCCGGAGGACTACCAGGCGCTGGCGCTTCTTGCCGACACGTACCTGGCCCTGAACCGTCCGGCCGAGGCACGCGCGGCGCAGGAGCGCTGCCTCGCCAACGCCAAACGCCAGCTGGAGTCGAACCCCGACGACGTGCGGGCGCTCTACCTGGGAGGGGGCGTCCTCATCCGGATGGGCCAGACGGAGGAGGGTCTGCGCTGGGCCGACCGCGCCGTCTCGATCGACCCGCACGATCCCGGCACGCTCTACAACCTGGCCTGTCTGTACGCCAATCTCGGGCGCAAAGACCGGGCCCTGGATCTCCTGGGCCGGGCGATCGACGTCGGCTTCGCCCAGCGCGAGTGGATCGAGCACGACGGCGATCTCGATCCGCTCCGCAAGGAGCCCCGCTTCAAGGCGCTTCTGGAGCGGCTCGAAAAATGACGGGCCCGCCGGCCGGGGTCGCGCTCAGACCCCGACCTTCTTCCCCTTGTTCTGCTCGTCCAGCCACTTCTTCAGGGGAGCAAAGTAGTCGAGGATGGCGGTCGCGTCCATCTGCTTCTCCCCGGTGAGGGCGTAGAGTGCCTCCGGCCACGGGCGGCTCTGTCCCATCTCGAGCATCGCCTGCAGTTTCTTCCCCGCGGCCTTGTTGTCGTAGATCGAGCACTGGTAGAGCGGCCCCTTGAACCCCGCCTCGCGGCAGAGGGCGCGATGGAACTGGAATTGAAGGATGTGCGCCAGGAAGTACCGGGTGTAGGAGACATTGGCCGGCACGTGGTACTTGGCTCCCGGGTCGAAGTCCGCTTCGCTGCGCGGCGCGGATGGGCTCACGCCCTGATACTTGAGGCGCAGGTCCCACCAGGCCTTGTTGTATGACGCCGGCGTGACCTCGCCCGAGAACACCTTCCAGCGCCACTGGTCGACCAGGAGGCCGAACGGCAGGAAGGCGATCTTGTCGAGGGCCATCTTCATGAGATAGCCGAGATCCCCGCCGGACGCGGGGTCCTTGTCGAGAAGGCCGATCTTCTTCAGATATCCGGGCGTGATCGACAGCGCGATGGTGTCGCCGATCGCTTCGTGGAAGGCGCCGTTTGCGCCCCCCCTGAAGCTCGGAGGCTGCTGGTTGTAGGCGCGCTGATAGAAGTTGTGGCCCAGCTCGTGGTGGATGGTTCGGAAGTCCTCATCGTTGACCTCGATGCACATCTTGACCCGCAGATCCTGCTGCGAATCGATGTCCCAGGCGCTGGCATGGCAGACGACGTCGCGATCCGCAGGCTTCTTGAACAGGGAGCGCTCCCAGAAGGTTGGCGGCAGGGGCGCGAATCCGAGCGAGGTGAAGAAGCTCTCGCCGTATTTCACCATCTTGAGCTCGTCCACCTGCTTCGAGCGCAGAAGCTCGGTCAGGTCGTAACCGGTGTCGCCGCCCGGAGGAGCGACCAGGGGGTAGATGTTGCCCCACTGCTGCGCCCAGATGTTCCCCAGGAGGTGGGCCGGGATCGGTCCGTCCGGAGGCACCACCTGCGCCCCGTACTGCTTCACGAGCTGCGTGCGCACGTAGGCGTGCAGCGACCAGTAGAGCGGGGCGACCTGCGTCCAGAGGCGCTCGACCTCGGCGGCGAAGGCGTCCGGCGGCATGTCGTAATTCGAGCGCCACATCGCGCCCAGATCCGAGAACCCGAGCTCGCGCGCCCCCTTGTTGGCGATCTGGGCAAAGCGCTCGTACTTGGGACGCATCGACGGCGAGATCGCGTGCCAGCCGCGCCAGACTTCCAGAAGCTTCTGCGGATCGCGGCTCTCGGACATGACGCGCGTGATGTCATTGATATCGAGGCAGGCCGCGCCGGGGGTGGTTGCGGATGCGCTCGCCACGGGGGGGCAGTATTTACCCTTGCCGTAGGTGCTCTCGAGCCAGGCGCTGATGTCGGTCAGCTCGGTCTGATCGGCCGCGTTGTTGGGGGCGGGAAGCTCG
>DATFVU010000077.1:0-16111 GCA_035260145.1 Candidatus Polarisedimenticolia bacterium
ATGAATCGCGCCACCACCTCCTTGCCGGTGCCCGACTCGCCGGTGAGGAGGACCGTCGTTTCGGTGGCCGCTACCTTGGCCGCCTGGTTGAGGACGTCCTTCCACCTCTTCGACTCGCCGATGACCCGGTGGTACCCCTGGCTCGTCTCCAGCTCGACCCGGAGGGCACGCACGCGCTCCTCGAGGTGGGAGGCGCGCTCGCGCGCCTCTGCCGCCTTGCGCTCTTCCTCGGCCAGACGCTGGTGCGACAGCGCCAGGCTCACGTGGTCGGCCACGCGGCGTGCCACCACGACGTCCTCCTCCGAGTACTGGCGGGGAATGCGCGACATGAACAGCAGCCAGCCGACGCCGCCGTCGATGCGCAGCGGGATCTTGAGGAGCGAGCGCATGCCGAGCTGCCGACATTTGGCGCGCGGATTCGCCGCCATCTCCGCTGCCTCGTCGACGTCAGGAATCAGCACGTATTCGGTTGCGGCTTTGGGCACCTGCGCGTCCGTGACGGGCATCCGGATCGGGAAGTCGGGAATCGGCTCCCCGGACACGGCGTCCACGGTGATCTCGCTCCGGTCCTCGCTGAGCGACGTGAGCACCAGCCGATCGTGAGGGAGGACCTGCTGGACGATCTCCGACACCCGGTTGAAGATGCCGCGCACATCGAGGCTCCCCGCCAGCGTCGGCAGGAGCGAATCGATCGCGTCCAGGCGGCGTCTCCGGGCTCCCTCCAGGCTCCAGAGGCGCTCGTGCTCGAGGGCCAGGCCCACGAGATCGGCGATGGGGCGCGCCGCCGCCTCGTGTTCGGCCGTGAACACCCCGGGCTTCGCGGAGGTGAACCAGAGAGTCCCGGAGGGGACGCCTCCCCGGAACAGGTTCGCGCGCAGGACCGAGCGGACGCCACGTTCCAGGATCCGGCGGTCCATCGGGAAGGCCGGGTCCAGGTGATGGACCGCGTCGGCGATGCGCCCGCTGTTGGTGATCTGAGGACGCAGGGCCGGGGAGAAATCGGAGAGCCGCACGGTGGGCGCTGGATCTTCGGGCGCGAAGTCTCCGGCGACGGCGTACAGGCGCGTGGTCTCGGGCGTCTCGAGACGCGAGACCCCCATCGCGTCGAAGGGCAGAACGCTCGCTGCGGCCTCCGCCACGCGAGCGAACACCTCCTTCAATTCCAGTGTCTCGGAGACGACGTGCGCGATGCGGCTGAGGGCGGCCGACAACGGGTCGGCCTCGATGGAGGCGGCCACAGGGCCGCCCGGCGAGACGGATGTCCGCCGCCCCATATCCTCTTCTTTCGAGCCGGGGGCGCCGGGGCTCATGTCGGCAACACCTCCCACGTCCTGCTGGCGCGTTGGAGTGAATATCGTATCATGCAATCGATCCGCTCGATCGCCGCGCGGCGGCGCCGATTCCGGGAGGTCCAGGATGACGACATCGCAGGACACCTATGACGGCTCGTGCTGCTGCGGCCGGGTGCGGTTCCGCATGCAGGGACCGTTCGGCTCCTTCAGCCACTGCCACTGCATCGATTGCCGCAAGACCCACGGGGCGGCCTTCGCCACCTACCTTGGCGTGGAGCGCGCGCGATTCCGATTCCTGCAGGGCGAGGGCGAAATCGCCTCGTTCGCGACCGAGACCGGAACGCGGCGGAGCTTCTGCAGGACCTGCGGCTCGAGCCTCACGTCCACGGTGACGAGCGAGCCGGACAACATCTACGTGGCGACCGGCACGCTCGACACCCCCTTGCATCTCAAGCCCGAGTACCACATCTTCACGCGCAGCAGCGTTCCCTGGCTCGACCTGCGCGACGGCCTGCCGCAGCACAAAGAGTTCGCCGACTAGGACAGCGCGCCTACGCCAGGAGCCAGAGGCCGCGGGCCATGGCGGCGGCCGCGAACGGGATCAGCACCACGATCGCGGTCTGGGCGTCGTTGATCCGGACGAAGAGCGCCGCGCGACGGGTATCGATCGGAGATCCCTTCCGGAGGGCGACGCGCCAGCGGATGAAGGCGGTCATGGGCGCGATCTCCAGCGCGAAGACCAGCGCGAACAGCCCCATCTTGACCCAGAAAAAACCGTTGTACAGATAGAAGTCGAGCGCCTTGTCGGTCTCCGCGAACAATCGGGTCAGCCCTGTCGCAATCAACAGAAGGGCCGAGAGGCCCCAGAAGTTATCCGCGAAGAAGACGCGCCCCAGGGCCCGGGCGTCGCCGGCAACGAGGCCGCGAAGCGCGCGTCCCCGGGCGAAAACGGCGCCGAGACCCATTCCGAGGCTCAGCACGTGGAGCGCCGACATCAGGACCGGGAGCATGCGCGGATGAACCTCCGGACCGCCGTCAGTCCGATCCTACCGCGGCCGGCGCGGGAATCCGGGCCGCTCACCAGGCGCGCCGCCGCTCGCCTTCGACGAGCCGCGGAGCCCAGGAGGCTCGCGGCCGTTGCAGCCTGCCGGCCTGGAACAGGAGGAGCGCCGCAAGCCGGCGGGCCTCGTCGGCGCCGAGCCGGACGACGCGCGGCCTCTCCCCGGATGTCTCGGAGACCTGTATCTCGACGCACGAGCGCGCCGGATCGCGCGTGACGAAAATCTCGCGAACGCGCTCATCGGCGATCTGCATCGGCTTCTCCTCGCGAGTCTGGTCGGTCGCGCGCTCTCCGGTCACCCTTTGCGGGGTCGTCCGATCGAATGCGCCGGAGAGCGGCGACCGTCATTTCGCGGTCCGCTCCCATTCCCCTTCACGATTCGTGCCAGCGCTATCGAGACGGTGATTCGGCCGAGAATGCCCGAAGACGAAGGGCAGACGACGAACCCAGCCTGTCTGAAAACCTGCAGGTGAGGGAAGTCAGACAGCCGCGGCGTGCGGACGCTATTCGGCCCGGGCCTCGGCGTTGACGCGATCGAGATCCAACTGCAGATCCTGGTGGATCTTGTCGTTGACCGCCCCCTGGTCGCGCAGCTTCAGCAGGGCGTCGGACTGCGCCCGGTAGACCGCCCGCCGCACGTCGTCGGCGATCGACAGCCGCTGCAGCGCCTGCGCCCGGGCCATGGCGTCTTCGTCCCGCAGCGACGCCAGCTGGTCCACCATCGCGTCCCGCAGCCGATGGACGGCGATCGGGCAATCCTTCTCGGAACAAAAGGCGTCGAGTCGCGCGATCCCGGCCGCGAGCATCGCCTCGCGCGCCCGGCGCACCTCGACGTCGGTCGGGTCCGCGTCGGACAGCCCGAGCCGGCGCACCAGGGGCACCAGCGTCACGCCCTGGCCGATCAGCGTCGTCAGGATCACCATCAGGGTGCAGGCGATGATCTCGGGGCGGCCCGGAAAGGGCGTGCCGTCGCGCAGCGCCACCGGCACGGACAGGGCCGCGGCCAGCGAGACGGCGCCGCGCACGCCGCACCACGCCGCGAGGGTCACGGCTCGGGCGCTGGGATATCCGCCCTCGCGCCGGCGGAGGCTTGGCCACAGCCAGAGCGGCAGGTAGGCCCCCGGAAAGATCCAGACGAAGCGCGCCAGGATCACCACCGCGCTGATCAGCAATGCCAGATCGACGATCCCGGGCACCGTCTCGATCGCCCGCTCGAGGCAATCCCGTGCCTGCAGTCCGACGTACAAGAACATGAGGGCGTTGAGGAGAAACGCGAGCTGCTCCCACGCGGCGTAGAGCTCGACGCGGCTCTCCGGAGCGATGTAGTGCACGCGCCACGACGCCACGAACCCGGCGATCACCACCGCGAGAACACCGGAGGCGTGCAGGCGTTCGGCCAGAAAGTAGGCGGCATAAGGCGTCAGCAGAGAGGAGACGAACAGCACGTTGGTGCCGCGCACGCGCCGATTGACCGCGGCCGCGGCCAGTCCCGTCATGACACCGATGGCGATGCCGAGCCCGGCGATGCGCGCGAAGCTCGACGCGATCCGTCCGGCCTCGAACACGCCGGTCAAAACCACCGCCAGCGCCAGCCCGGCCCCGAGGAGCCCGGTCGCGTCGTTGATCAGGCTCTCGCCCCCGAGGATCGCCGTAGCCCGCCGCGGCGCGCGCAGCCGATCGAGAACGGCGTGGACGGCGACGGTATCGGTGGGTGAGACGATGGCGCCCAGCAGGAAGCAGGCGGCCCATGGCAGCCCGGGCAGGGCCCAGTGGGCCACCATCCCGACCGCCAGGATGGTGAACGCCACGAGACCGATGGCGAGCTGCAGGATGGGACGCAACCAGCGCCGAAAATCGATCCAGGACGCCCGCCAGGCGTCGGCGTAAAGCAGCGGCGGCAGGAAGACGGCCAGGACGAATCCCGGTGAGATCTCGAGCGGCGGAAGGCCCGGGATCAGCGACCAGACGATGCCCGCGACCGCGAGGAGAACGGGCGCCGGGATCTCGACCTTCGGCGCCAGGAAGTACATCGTCCCGATGACGCCGAGCATCAGGATGAGCGTCGGCAGGATCTCCATCGGCGCAGTATGGCACGGGCTCGCGTGACACGATTGACAATCAGGCGCGACCCCGATAGCGTGCGCGCGGCGCGCAGGAGCAACGGGAGAACCAGCGGATGCGCCGCCCTGTGGTTCATGCCCTGACTCTGGCGATGTCGATCGCGGTCGGCTCCGACCTGTCCACCCCTCTCGCCGCCGAAAAGCAGCCGAAATCCCCCTGGGACCTGAAGATGTTCCGATTCGAGTTCGACAACGACAATCTCATTGGATCCGACGACGCGTTCTCGGCCGGCTGGAGCTTTCAGATCCATTCGAACCTGATGGACCGCTGGGATCCCGCCTTCGCCGGCTGGATCGGCAAGGTGCCGGGGCTGGGAGACGACGGCCAGGGCCGCCGCGTCGTCCGCTGGGCGTACGCGCTCAGCCAGATCATCGTCACGCCGAAGGACATCAGCATCGCCGCTCCGCAGCCGAACGACGCCCCATGGGCCGGCGTGCTGGGCGTCACCGGCACGTGGTCGTCGTACGACAACAAGAGACTGGGCGCGTTGCAGGTCTACCTCGGCTGCATGGGCCCCTGCTCGCTGGCCGAGCAGGTGCAGACCTTCATCCACGAGGATCTCGGATTGGGGGAGCCGCCCGAGGGCTGGGACAACCAGCTGTCGAACAAGGCCCTGGCCAACGTCAATTATGAATACCGTCACAAGCTTTACGTCGCCCAGGCGGCGACGTACGCGCCCAGACGGTTCGGCACCGACCTGGCCATCGGCGGCCAGGCGGCGGCCGGGAACCTCACCACGCGCCTGAGCGCTCATCTCGAGTTCCGCTTCGGCTGGGGCGTGCCGATGGGATTCACCAAGATCCCCGACCCGCCCGGCGTCGGCATGGTCCTCGACCCTCTCTATGCCGACCCGGAGCAGCCGCTCCCCGAGCTGAAACGCTGGCGCATCTATTTCAACCTGGTGGGGCGCTACTCCTGGATCGGTTACCTGGCGCCGGCCGAGGGGGGGCCGACCGAGAGCGGCTACAATCATCCGAAGCTCGAACCGTACCCGGGAACGGAGGAGATGCTCCTGGGTCTGCATTTCGGCAAGATTCCCTGGGGCCTTCACCTCACGTACTACCGTTACGTGGGCCCTCCTCCGGAGGGGATCGACTCGCAGCCCGACTGGGTGAATTTCTCCTTCGAGTACCGCTTCTAGCGTGAGGTGTAGCACCTCCCGTGCGGTGGGACGCGCTACAATGGCCGCATCACGGACCCATCACGCACGCAGGGATCTTGATGACGTTGCTTCCGAAGCACCGCTCCGCGGCCCTCACGGACGGCCCCGACAGGGCTCCCGCCCGCGCCATGCTCAAGGCGGTCGGTCTGTCCGACGAGGATCTGTCGCGCCCGCTGGTCGGCGTGGCGAACACCTGGATCGAGGTCATGCCCTGCAACATCCACCTGCGCGAGGTTGCGGCGTCCGTCAAGGAAGGGATCCGCGAGGCGGGCGGCACGCCGATCGAGTTCAACACGGTGGCGGTGTCGGACGGCATCACCATGGGCACGGAGGGGATGAAGGCCTCTCTCGTCAGCCGCGAGGTGGTGGCGGATTCGATCGAATTGGTGGCGCGGGGACATCTCTTCGACGCGCTCGTGGCGCTGTGCGGATGCGACAAGACGATCCCGGGGACCGCGATGGCGCTGGCGCGCCTGGATCTACCGGGGCTCGTTCTCTACGGCGGATCGATCGACCCGGGGTCGTTTCGCGGACGGGACGTCACCATCCAGGACGTGTTCGAGGCCGTGGGGGCGTGCGCCTCGGGGAAGATGACGCTCGCCGAGCTGAAGGAGCTGGAGGACAAGGCCTGCCCGGGCCCGGGGGCGTGCGGCGGACAATTCACGGCCAATACGATGGCCACGGCGCTGGAGTTCATCGGGATCTCGCCGATGGGGAGCGCCGGCGTGCCGGCCAACGACCCGGGCCGCGGCGAGGTGGGGCGCGCGGCGGGACGCCTGGTGATGGACCTGCTGCGTCGCGGAACGGGCGCGCGCAGCGTCCTGACCCGGGGCGCCTTCGAGAACGCCATTGCCTCGATCGCCGCGACCGGCGGGTCCACGAACGGCGTCCTGCACCTTCTGGCCCTGGCGCGCGAGGCGACCGTGCCGTTGAGCCTCGACGACTTCGATCGCATCAGCGCCAGAACACCCCTCCTGGCCGACCTCAAGCCCGGCGGGAGGTTCGTCGCCAACGACATGCACCGGGCCGGCGGAACGCGCCTCCTGGCGGCGCGTTTGCTCGAGGCCGGCCTCCTGCGCGGCGACCAGCCGACCGTGAGCGGCTCGACCATCAAAGAAGAAGCACAACGGGCGCGCGAGACCCCGGGGCAGGAGGTCATTCGTCCGCTCGCGAATCCCCTCAAGCCGACCGGGGGGCTGGTCATCCTGCGGGGGAGCCTCGCGCCGGACGGGTGTGTGGTGAAGATGGCCGGTCACGGGCGCCTGAAGCACCGGGGCCCGGCGCGCGTCTTCGACCGGGAGGAGGCGGCGTTCGCCGCCGTGCAGGCGCGCCGCATCAGGCCCGGCGATGTGGTGGTGATTCGGTACGAGGGGCCGAGCGGCGGCCCCGGCATGCGCGAGATGCTCGCCGTGACCGCGGCGCTCGTCGGGCAGGGGATCGGCGACCAGGTGGCGCTGCTCACCGACGGGCGGTTCTCCGGCGCGACGCACGGGCTGATGGCCGGGCACGTCGCTCCCGAGGCGGCGCGCGGCGGTCCGATCGCGGCCGTCCGGGAGGGGGACGGCATTTCCTTCGACATCGAGGCGCGACGGCTGGATCTCGAGGTGCGCGACGAAGTCGTGCGCGACCGCCTGAAGCACTGGACGCCCCCCGCTCCCCGATACGAGACCGGCGTATTCGCCAAGTACGCCCGCCTCGTGTCGTCGGCGAGCGAAGGGGCGGTGACCGGCTGAGATTTCCGCTCATCCATTCCGGCGCGCGAGCCGGCCTTGATGCCCATTAGACTCCGGCACGGAGGTCGCAGTACTCTAGTCCCATGCCGTCCTCTCCTTCGAGCGGTCGTCTGGTTCGCGGTCGCGCGCTGATCTTCTGGGACCCGGCGCGTCCGGGTCAGAAGCGCGACGCCATCGACACCGACCAGATCACTCCGGCGGCCGACTGCGTGTCGGAGTCGCTCGACCGCCTGGACGAGCGCTGGAAGGTCGGGGCCTTCCGCTACCTCATGCCCGATTTCAGGAAGCGCGTTCACGGCGGCGAAACTTTCCTGGTGGCCGGCGATCGGTTTGCCATCGGATCGTCGCGCGAGATGTCTCCCGCGGGCCTGAAGGGAATCGCCGACGAGGCCGGCCTGGAGATGGTGATCGTCTGCGGCCGGAACATGGGGGACATTTTCCGGCGCAACGCGCTCAACCTGGGGCTGCACGTGGCCCAGAGCCCGGAGGCTGCGGCCGAGGCGCAGGACGGGGACACGTTCACGTTCGACGTGGAGAGCCGGGAGCTGACGAACGTCACGCGCGGCCGAAGCTATCGGCCGGAACCGCTGACTCCCAAGGAGGAGGAGATCCGGCACAGCGGCGGCATCGTGGCGATCGGCCGGCGGGAGCTTGGCGAGGCCGCGCGCGTCGCCTCACAGCACCTCGAGTTCCCCGACGCCGCCCGGGCGCGGCGGCTCACGCTCACCGAGCAGATCCTGTGGGCGCACCGCGTCGACAGGGACGCCGAGGTCCGGCCCGGGGCGACGTTGCGTCTGTACGCCGACCTCCTCCCCGCCTCGGACGGCACGGCCCCTTTCGCCATTCACACCTTCAATCAGATCGCCGGCGCCATCGGTGCGGTGCCGCGACGGGCGGCGATCGCCAGCGACCATTTCGTGTTCACGGGCGCCGAAGCGGACGAGAAGCAGACCTCGATCTCGCGCGAGTTCGCCCGGGTCCACGGAATCGGCAGGCCGCACTACGCGGCTCCGGGCGACGGCATTTTCCACTTCTATTTTCCGGAGCAGGGACTGATCGTCCCGGGCGGCTTCTATCCCGGGGCGGATTCGCACAGCCGTGCGTACGGCGCCTACGGGGCCGTGGGCATCGGCATCGGCAGCACGACGCTCGGCTTCGGATGGGCGACCGGCTACATCTATATGAGCCTGGCGAGGCAGCGCCGCGTCGAGCTGGGCGGACGGCTGCAGCCCTGGGTGAGCGGCAAGGACATCGTCCTTGAGCTGTTGCGCCGGTGGGGACCGCAGCAGGCGCAGGGCATGGGGGTCGAGTTCGTGGATGCGGCGGGGCAGCTCCCGATGACCTACCGCAACACCATCGCGAACATGATGGCGGAGGCCGAGGCTCAGAACGGCATCTTCGCGCGGGACGCCGTGACCGAAGCCTGGTATCGCGAGCGCGGCATCGCGCTGCCGTACCCGCGGCTCGAGGTCGGCCGGGAGGCGGCCTACGCGATCGACGAGAGGCTCGACCTCTCCGGCATCGTGCCGATGATCGCCCGGCCCTACAGTCCGGGCAACGCCTTCCCGGCGGCGGAGGTGGCCCGTGAGCGGCTGACGTTCGACAAGGCGCTCATCGGATCCTGCACCAACGGTTCGTACGACGATCTCCTGGGCGCGGCGCTGGTGATTCTGGCGGCCCGCGCCTCGGGCCACGGGCGCGTCGCCGCCGGCGTGCGCTTCCTCGTCTTCCCCGGCAGCGGCACCGTCGGCCGGCGCGTCGAAGAGCCCGACCCACGGCTGGGCGGATCCTCGATCGCCGATGTGTTCCGCGACGCGGGGGGCGAGATCCGCCAGTCATGGTGCGGTCCCTGCTTCGGCCAGGGCCCCGATGCGCTCCGGCCGGGGGAGCGCGCCATCACCTCCTTCAACCGCAACTGGCAGAATCGTATGGGCGTCGGCGGCGAGGGATATCTCGCCAGCCCCGCCGTGGTGGCCTCGTCCGCTCTCGCCGGCTACATGGCGCCGCCGTCGGAGCTGGGCCTCTCCTGGGTCCCGGAGCGCTTCGCCGTCTGAGCGGGACGATCCGCCCGAAGGGAACACGGGTCGTGTACGGAACCGCGCTGAGATTCAGGGACTCCACCGACCGTGACGGCGGGTCGTCCTTCCGTGTCCTGGCGCTGGACGGGGGCGGAATCCGCGGCCTGTTCACCGCCTCGTTTCTCTCCACTCTCGAGGATCTCGGCGGAGGGCGGACCGGCGAGCACTTCGATCTGATCGTCGGAACGTCCAGCGGCGGGATCATCTCGCTGGCGCTCGCGTACGGCATCCCGGCGCGGGCCGTCTTCGATCTCTATCTGCAGAAGGGCCGGCAGGTCTTCAGTCGGCCGCGGCGGCTCGGCATGCTGCTGCGGCCGAAGTACGACAATCAGGTCCTGGCAGCGGCGCTCAAGGACTTCTTTGGAACGAAGGTCCTGGACGAAGCGACCACACCGGTCTGCGTCACCTCTTACGAGCTGGAGAATTCCTACCCGCGAATCTGGAAGGACGATCACGCGGCCGATCTCGAGCCGGCCGGCGACGAGCCGGCCTGGAAGGTCGCCCTCGCCAGCTCCGCCGCCCCGGTCTTTTTCCCCGGCGCGCAGGTGGTGAAGGGGGACAGCCACGTGGACGGCGGCCTGTTCGCCAACAACCCGACGCTCATCGGCCTGACCGAGGCGGCGCGCTACTTCGGGCAGCCCCTCGATCGCATCCGCGTTCTTTCGCTGGGAGCCGGGGAGCGCGCCGAGCGCATCCCTTATGAGCGGGCGAAGCGCATGGGCACGTGGCACTGGCGGACCGCCGCCATCGAGCACATGCTCATCGCGCAGGCGCGGATTTCCCACGAAATCGCGCGCAGGCTCCTGGGACCGGAGCAGTACGTGCGCATCAACGTTCCCCTCGAGCGACCGTACGGTCTCGACGATTATGACGCGGCGAAGAACCTGATCGAGCCCGGCTCGCAAGCGGCGCGGATCCGGTTTCCCGATCTCAAAGCGCGCTTCTTTTCGAGCGCGGCCACGATCGGGCGCGTGCAGAAGGCCGCGGTGCGGGCGCTGCGCCGGGACGACCCAGCGCGCGCGCATTCCTGAAGTCGTCTTTTTAGCGCCCCGTGTGGACTCCCGCGGAAAGGGGTGATAGGCTTCGCCGCGCTCGCAGGGAATTCGCATCGCTGGACGTGCGGTCACATTGTCGGGGAGGACCATGGCTCGAACTCCTGATGTCGCAGGTGCGCTCGAGGCGGTCATCGCGAGGACGCTGAAATCGACGGTGGGCCCCCGCCTGAGAAAGGTGGACAGCCAACTGAGGAAACTGGAGCGGCGACTGAAGAAGATCACCTCGCTTCGCGGCCGGCGCGCCAAGGCGGGCCGCCGCGCCGCCTCACGTCGCCGCGGCCGCCGAGGGCGACCGCCCATGCGCGGGCGCAGGCGTCGATCCAGGCGCTAGAACGCATGCGGGCGGACGTCCGGGTTCCGCGTTGGCGTGGCGGTGTCAAAGGGAGTGATGCGCCGCCGGGCGATTCGGGGAGCTGACTCATGCGCGGTCCGAGCCGGCGGGAGTTCCTCAAATCCTGTGGTACCTCGGCGCTCGCCCTGGCGGCTGTGGAGATGATTCCCGGGACGTTCGTGACGCGCCGCGCTGACGCCGCCGACCTGCCGGCCGATGGGCTCGAGGGTCTCGGAAGCGTCGCCCTCGAGCGCGCACGCTCCCTCGGCGCGACCTACGCGGACATCCGTATCAACCGCTACCGCACGCAAACCGTCCTTCTGCGCTCGACCCCCGACTGGACCACCGGGACAATCAACAACGTCCCGTCGGTCGTCGACGAGGAGCGGTTCGGATTCGGCGTCCGGGTGATCCATGGCGGCGCCTGGGGATTCGCCTCCAGCGCCAGCGTCGCCAAGGACAGCATCGCGCGCATGACGGCCGAGGCCGTCGCGATCGCGAAGGCGCACGCCAGGCTGCGCCGCGAACCGGTGCGGCTCGCGAAAGTCAGCGCCGCGAAGGACACGTACGCCACTCCCGTCGAGAAGGACCCCTTCGAGGTCGGGGTCGCCGACAAGCTGGCCCTCCTGCAGCAGACCAGCGACGAGGTCCGCAAGGTCGCGGGCGTCTTTTCCGTGAGCGGTCTGATGGAGCAGCACCTCGAGGAGCGCTTCTTCATGTCGACGGACGGCAGCGTGATCCGCCAGAGGATCGTCCAGGTCGCGCCCGAGTACACGGCGACGGCCCGCGACATCAAGACGCGGAAGTCGAAGACGCGCACCTTCCGCCCGGACGCCGTGTGCGGCGGCTACGAGTTCATCGAGAGGGCGGGCATGGTGGAGGGCGCCCGGCGGGTCGGCGAGGAGGTGGTCAACCACCTGAAGGCGCCGTCGGTCGCCCCGGGACCGAAGGATCTGGTCCTGCTCCCGACGCATCTGGCCCTGACCATCCACGAGTCGATCGGCCACTCCACCGAGCTGGACCGCGCGATGGGATACGAGGCGAACTTCGCGGGCACCTCGTTCCTGACGACGGACAAGCTCGGGAAATTCCGCGTCGGCTCGGACATCGTCAACGTGTTCGGCGATCGCATTCTGCCGCAGGCGTTGTCGACCTGCGGCTACGACGACGACGGCGTGAAGACGAAGCGCTTCCCGATCCTCAAGGGCGGGATCTTCGTGGGCTACCAGACCATCCGGGAACAGGCCCACTGGATCGGTCAGGAGGAGTCGATGGCCTGCTGCCACGCCGATTCGTACGCCTCTGTCCCGTTCCAGAGGATGCCGAACGTCTGGCTGGCGGCCGGGGAGAAGACCGCCTCGCTCGACGACCTGGTCGCCGGAGTGGACGACGGGGTCCTGATCGACGGGCGCGGCTCGTACTCGATCGATCACCAGCGCTACAACTTTCAGTTCGGCGGCGACGCCTTCTGGGAGATCAAGTCCGGGAAGGTCGGCGCGATGATCGCCGACGTGGCCTACCAGAGCCGCACGCCCGATTTCTGGCAGGCCTGCGATCTCCTGGGGGACCAGTCGACCTGGCGGAACGTCGGCCTGAACCGGGACGGCAAGGGGGAGCCCGGCCAGATCAACGCCATGAGCCATGGTTGTCCGGCCAGCCGGTTCCGCCGCGTCAACGTCATCCGGACGGAGTGATCGACCCGTGCCCCTCGGCCGCGACGAAGCGAAGAAGACGATCGAGCGCGTCCTGTCGCTGCGCAAGGACGGCGACCTCGAGGTCGAGCTCCTGGCGCAGACGTCGTCGCACACCCGCTTCGCGCGCAACGAGATCACGACCTCGGGCCTCGTCGAGGATGTGACCCTGTCGATCGTCTCCCGTCGCGAGGGCAAGAGCGGTGATTTCAGCACCAACGACCTTTCCGACGCCGGTCTTCGGGACGCCGTCGCCAGGGCCACGGCGCTGCGCGACCTCATGCCGGTCGACCCGGAGTGGGTCGACACGCTGGCGCCTCAGACGTACCCCGCGCTCCAGAAATACGACGCCCGGGCCGAGCAGGCGCGCGCCGCCGAGCGGGCCTCGGGCGTGAAGGCGGCCCTGACCCTGGCCGAGCGCCGGAAACTGACGGCGGCCGGCTTCTACCAGAACGGCGCCGAGTGGCGCTCGATCGGCAACAGCAAGGGGAACTTCGGCCACCATGTGTCGACCGACGTGGAGTTCTCCGTGACCATGCGGACCGCGGACGGCACCGGCTCGGGCTGGGCCTCGTCCCGATCGCAGGAGTTCTCGGAGGTCGATCCGAAGGGGATGGCGCGGCGCGCCGCCGACAAGGGAGTGGAGTCGGCGAAGCCGCGCGAGGTCCCCCCCGGCGACTACACCGTGATTCTCGAGCCCGAGGCCGTGGCCGCGTTGATCCAGACGCTGCAGTTCGGCGTTCTATCGAAGCGCGCCGCCGACGAGGGACGGAGCGCGTTCTCCAAGGAGGGGGGCGGCAGCCGCCTCGGCGACAAGGTGGCGCACGAGTCGGTCACCCTGCGCACCGATCCGTCCGACGCGCGCGTGCCGGGGCTGCCCTGGAGCCCGGTCGGGGGGTTCGGGGGCGGCGTTCCATCGGGGCTGCCGAACCGGGCGGTCGCCTGGATCGAGAAGGGCGTCCTGAAGACCCTCTACGCCGACCGATACTGGGCGGGCAAGACGGGCGTCGAGCCGACGCCGTTTCCCGCCAGTCTCGTCCTCGAGGGCGGCCGGCAGTCGATCGAGGATCTGATCGCGGGGACCGACCGCGGCCTCCTGGTGACGCGCTTCTGGTACATCCGGGCGGTCAATCCTCAGACCTGGCAGCTCACCGGGCTCACGCGCGACGGTCTGTTCCTGATCGAGAAGGGGAAGATCGCCCACCCCGCCGTCAATCTGCGTTTCAACGAGAGCCCGCTGGTCATGCTGCAGAACATCGAGGGGATGACGCCCGCCGTTCCGGCCGGCCGCATGCTGGTTCCGGCGATCCGGTCACGCGCCTTCACCTTCACCAGCAAGTCGGACGCCGTCTAGAGTCGGTCGGTGCCGAACCTTGACAGGGAGAAGAACGGATCCGGGCGGCGCTCGCCGAGCACCATGTCGGCCACCCGTTCGCCCAGCGCGGGGCCGTGCTTGAAGCCGTGTCCCGAGCCGCCTCCCGCGAAGAAGGCGTTGCGCGCTTCCGGGTGCCGGTCGATGATGAAGCGGGAGTCGGGAGAGTTCTCGTACTGACAGACGCGCGCCTCGAGCAAAGGGGCGTCCCTCAGTCCCGGAAAACGAAAGGCCAGATAGTCGCGCGCGGCTCGTCGTCTCCTGGCGCTCGGCACGCGCTCGCCCGATGTCGGATCGAACGTCGGGCCGTGCGTGTCGTCGGCCACCTTGAATCCGCGCCACTCGCTGCCCGGGATGCCATAGAAGATTCGCGGACCGTTGTCGATCCAGACGGGCAGCCGGTCCTCGAGGAACGTGGCGTCGCCGGGAGGGGTCCCGAAGAAAAAGACCTCCTGCCGGGTGGGTCGGATCCGATCGCCGATCACCTCCGGGAAGAGCGCGCCGAGCCACGGACCGCACGCGAAAACATAGCGGTCCGCCGCAAGCGTGGCGCCGTCCGACAGGCGCAACGGTCCCATCGATTCCCGGACGATGGGACCCGGCTTCACCTCCACCTGCCGGTACGTGCCCCCCTCCGCCAGGAAACGTTCCAGGACCGCCTGGCAGGCCCGCCGCGCCAGGAGGTAACCGGCCTCCTTCTCATGCAGGACCCAGGCGACTCCTTCGAAATTGACCTGGGGGTAAAGGGTCGCGGCCCGGGCGAGGCTCATCTCCTCGACCGCGAGGCCGGCGGCGCGCAGCAGCGGCAAGGCCGCCCTTTCGTACCGGTCGTCCTGGCCGGCCATCCAGATGACACCCGTCTTCATGAACAACGGGCGCGAGAAGCGCTTCTCGGCCTCCCGCCACAGACGCAGCGAGCGGGCGACCATCTCGACGTAGATCCGGTCGGGGCCGTAGGTCGCGCGAATGACCCGGGTCTCGCCGCCGGAGCTGGCCCGGGAGTTTCCGGGGCCCCAGGAATCGAGCACCACCACCCGTGCGCCGCGACCCAGGAGGTGCAGGGCGGTCCAGCCGCCGAAGGCTCCGGCGCCGACAACCGCGACTCGCATCCCGGCGTGCGTCGCCGCGATCAGCGGCGAGACGCGGCGCGAGGCGTTGAGGGCGAAGAGGGCGGCCGCGCTCTTCAGCAGAGACCTTCGCGAGACGCGGCGCGAGGACATCTTCGGACCCCGCGTCAGCCGACGATCCGAACGATCAGAAACGCCGCGGCCGCCGCCAGGCCGCCGATGAGAGTGGTCTGCCAGGCGCTGCGCAGGGGGAGCGTCCCGGTCCAGCGCCCCTTGATGTAGCCGAACACGGTCAGGGCCAGAAGGGTCGCGACGACCGACCAGCCGAGGCCGGCCCGGGCGCTTGTTGCCACCATGTAGGGCGCCAGGGGGATGAATCCTCCCGCCGCGTAGGCCGACCCGATGGTCAGGGCGCTCCACAGAGCCCGCCGGGGGTCCGGCTTCTCGAGTCCCAGCTCGAATCGCATCATGAAGTCGATCCAGGCCTCGGGTCGATTGCGCAGAGCGGCTACAACCGGCTCCGTCTCCTCGGGGGTCAGGCCATACTTCCGAAACACCTCGTAGATCTCCGCCTCCTCTTCGAGCGGCTTTTCCTTCACCTCGGCGCGCTCGCGCGCGCGCTCCCGTGAGTAGTGCTCGGCGGCGCTCTTGGCGGCCAGGTAGCCTCCGAGGCCCATGGCGATCGAGCCGGCGGCGATCTCCGCCAGGCCGGCCGTGATGATGACCGACGACGAGTCCACGGCCCCGGTGAGCCCGGCCGCGAGGGCGAACGGCACGGTCAGGCCATCGGACATCCCGATGACGAGGTCCCGGACGGTCTCGCCGGATCGGAAGTGCGTCTCGGCATGGGGGGAGTCAGGCATGTCCGCTCCATAGAATCGCATCATCCTACTCGAAGTGCGGCCAAGGGTCCCGGCGGAGGGCTCGGGTAGAATGATGCCCGGCGCCCAGGGAGGGGGACGACTCATGAGAAGGCTGTGGATCGGCGGCGAGTTCACCGACGGCTCCAGCGGTCGGACGATCGAGGTGGTCGATCCGGCGACCGAGGACGTGATCGCCGCCGTTCCGAGAGGCGGCCCGCCCGACGTGGAGCGGGCGGTCGCCGCCGCCAGGCGGGCTTTTCCGGGATGGATGCGCACGCCGGCGCTC
>DATFVU010000078.1:0-4393 GCA_035260145.1 Candidatus Polarisedimenticolia bacterium
CGCGCTCCGGGCGCTCCTCAAAGATCCCGGCTTCGCCTGCGTCGCGGTCCTGACCCTGGCGCTCGGGATCGGCGCCAACACCGCCGTCTACTCCCTCACCGATCAGATCCTGCTGCGGCTTCTGCCGGTCCGCAATCCTCAAGAGCTGGCGGTGCTGCGGATGCCGGGACCGAGGTCCGGCCACACCTGGAGCGACATCGACCAGGGGGCCCAGTCCTTCTCGTATCCTTTTTATAAGGACCTGCGCGACGGCAACCAGGTCTTCAGCGGCCTCCTGGCGCGCTTCAATGTCTCCCTGAGCGTCGCCGGCGACGGTCGCACCGAGCGCGCCGACGGCGAGCTGGTGTCGGGGAACTACTTCGAGGTGCTGGGGGTGCGGCCGTCTTTGGGGCGCCTGCTTGCTCCGGATGACGAAAGCGCTCCCGGCGGGCAGCCGGTCGCGGTGCTGAGCCACGGCTACTGGACGCGACGCTTCGGCGCCAACCCCGCGGTTCTGAACCGGACCCTGGTGGTCAACGGCCATTCGCTGACCGTGGTCGGCGTGGCCCAGGCCCCCTTCGACGGCGTGCAGCTGGGCCAGGCCCCGGACCTGTTCATCCCGATCACGCTGAAGCCGAAGATGACGCCCAACTGGGACGGCCTGGACAACCGCTCCGACTACTGGCTGCAGATGATCGGCCGCCTGCAGCCGGGGCTCTCCCTGCCCGGGGCGGAGGCGGGACTGCAGCCCCTGGTGCGCTCGGCCCTGGAGCAGGACGTCGCCGCCATGAAAGACCTGGCGTCCGAAAAACGCCAGCGCTTTCTGGACAAGAAGCTCGCTCTCCTGCCCGGGGCGCGCGGGCGCCTGGTTCTGCAGCAAGAGACTCGGGACGGATTGTTGCTTCTGTCCTCGCTGGTCGGGCTGGTGCTCCTGATCGCCTGCGCCAACGTCGCCAACCTCCTGATCGCGCGCGGTATTGCGCGCCGTCGGGAGATCGCGGTGCGCCTGGCGCTGGGGGCTCGGCGGTCTCATCTTATGCGGCAGCTTTTGACCGAGAGCCTCCTCCTGGCGCTGGCGGGCGGGGCGGTCGGCCTGCTGGTCGCGGCCTGGTCGATCGATTCGATCCTGGTGCTGTTCCCGCAGGAGGAGGGGCCCGTGGGGCTGAGCGCGGGGCTCGATTTCCGCCTCCTGGCGTTCAACTTCGGCCTGGCCCTTCTGACAGGCCTGGCGTTCGGTCTGATTCCGGCGCTCCGGGCGACACGCCCCGACCTTGTGGCCTCGATCAAGGATCAGAGCGCCGGTGCCGGGACGGGAGCGGGGCACGTTCGACTGCGCAAGGGGCTGGTCGTCGCCCAGATCGCCGTCACCGCGGTCCTCCTGTCCACGGCGGGTCTGTTCGCCCTCAGCCTCAGACATCTTCGGCTCGTGGACCTGGGGATGAACGCCGAGCATCTGCTGACGTTCTCCATCGAGCCGGAGCTGAACGGCTATTCCCCGGCGCGGAGCGCTGTGCTGTTCGACGACATCCGCCACGACCTCGAGCGCCTGCCGGGTGTTACGTCGGCCAGCGCCGCGGAGATCGCGGTCCTCACCGACAGCAGCTCCAGCTCGAACGTGGACATCGAGGGCTACACGGCCCCGAACGAGAGCGGCATCCATCTCCCCCAGAACTGGATCGGGCCGCGGTTTTTCTCGACACTGGGCGTTCCGCTGATCTCCGGCCGAGAGATCTCCGAATCAGACACGGCGGGAAGCCCCAGAGTCGCCCTGGTCAACGCGACCATGGCCCGGACGTACTTCGCGGGCCGCGATCCCGTCGGCCGCCATTTCAAGTTCGGCTCGAAGTCTCCTGACATCGAGATCGTCGGCGTGGTCGGGGACAGCAAGCACACCACGGTGCGCGAGGAGGCCAGAGGCTACGTCTACCTCCCCTACACCCAGAAGAGCGATCTCGGGCAGGCGACCTTCTACGTCCGCTCGGCGCTGCCGTCCGAGTCGCTGGCCCCGGCCGTCCGCGATCTGGTGCGGCGCCGGGATGCCGATCTTCCGATCTACGGCCTGAAGACGCTGGTCCAGCAGCGCGACGAATCCCTGTACGACGATCGGCTGGTCACCATGCTGTCGATCGCCTTCGGGTTCCTTGCGGCCCTTCTGGCCGCGATCGGTCTGTACGGCGTGATGTCCTACAGCGTGGCGCGCCGGACCCCCGAGATCGGCATCCGGATGGCGCTCGGAGCGAGCCTGCGCAACGTGCGCGGCCTGGTTCTCAAGGAGGCGATGCTTCTGGCGGTGGTCGGTCTCGCGATCGGCCTCCCCGCGGCCCTGATGGCCGGGCGGCTGGCCGCGTCGCTCCTGTTCGGGGTGCAGTCCGGCGACCCGCTGCTCCTGGCCGGATCGGGGCTCCTTTTGATCGGCGTGATGCTTCTCGCGGCCTACATGCCGGCGCGGCGCGCCACCCGGATCGATCCGATGATCGCCCTGCGGAGCGAGTGAGGAGGGACGCATGACGATGATGCTGCACGACGCGCGCTACGCCATCCGGTCGCTTCGCAAGACGCCCGGGCTGGCGCTGACGGCCATGGCGGCGCTCGCCCTGGGGATCGGGGGGAACACCGCGATCTTCAGCGTCGTCGACGCCGTCCTGCTCCGGCCGATGCCGTACGAGCGGCCCGACGGTCTCCTGATGCTCTGGCAGAACGACACCAACCGCTCGAACCCGCGCGAATGGGTCTCCCCCGCCAACTTCCTCGACTGGCGGAAGGACAGCCGGACGTTCGCGAGCCTGGCGGCGTTCCGCGACCGGTCGTACGACCTGACCGGCTCCGGCGAGCCGGAGCGTCTCGACGGCCAGTGGGTCTCGGCCAGCCTGTTCCCGACGCTCGGCGTGCAGCCGCTTCTCGGCCGCGTCTTCCGCGACGAGGAGGATCGGCCCGGCGCCGCTCCGGTGGCGCTTCTGAGCCACAGGCTCTGGCAGCGCCGGTTCGGGTCCGACCCCGCGATCGTGGGGAAGCCGATCGCGCTCAACGGCCAGAGCGTGACGGTGGTCGGGATCATGCCGGCCGGATTCCGGTTCCCCGGCTCGGAGGACGAGCTGTGGATGCCGCTTGCGTTCGACGACCAGATGGCCTCTCTGCGTCACTCGCTGATGCTGCGTGTCGTGGGCCGGCTGGCGCCGGGGGCGACGCCCGCGCAGGCGCGCGCCGAGATGGACACGATAGGCGTCCGCCTGGCGAAGGCCTACCCGGACGCGAACACCGGGATGGGGATCACGCTCGTTCCGCTGCAGGAGGAGATGGTCGGAAACGTGAGGACCGCCCTGCTCATCCTCCTTGGCGCCGTCGCGTTCGTCCTGCTCATCGCCTGCGCCAACGTCGCCAATCTGCTTCTATCGCGGGCCGCGGCGCGGAAGAAGGAGATGGCGATTCGCGCCTCCCTCGGGGCCGGCCGCGCGCGTCTTCTGCGGCAGCTTTTGACCGAGAGCATCCTGTTGTCTCTCGCCGGCGGCGCCGTCGGAGCGATCCTGGCGCTCTGGGGCGTCGACGTTCTGCAGGCCTTCATCCCGGCGGACGTCCCACGCTTCCGGCCGATCACCGTCGACGCGCGCGTCCTTCTGTTCACGCTCGGCGTGTCGCTTCTGACCGGCCTCCTGTTCGGCGTCCTGCCGGCCCTCGACTCCTCGCGGCTCGATCTGAACGAGGCGCTCCGGGACGGGACGCGCGGCACCCCCGGGCGCGCCAGGGGCCGGGCGCGCGATTTCCTGGTCGTGGGGGAGATCGGCGTGGCGCTCGTGCTCCTGATCGGCGCCGGCCTCCTGGTCCGGAGCTTCGGACAGGTCCGCGCCGTCGATCCGGGATTCGTCCCCGACCGGGTGCTTACCTTGAAGATGGGGATCCCGAAGGCGAAGTACGGCGAGCCTGCGAAGCGGCTGGCTTTCTACCATCAGCTGCTGGACAGGGTCTCTACCCTGCCCGGCGTGCGGTCGTCCGGGGTGATCTCGTTCCTGCCGCTGACCTTCGCGGGAGGCTCGTACTCGTACACGATCGACGGGCGGATCCCTCCCCCGAGCGGTCAGGAGGAGTTCGCCGTCTACAGAGTCGTGAGCCCGGGTTTCCTGGCAGCCCTCGGCGTGCCGCTGCGGGGCGGCCGGGGGTTCACGGAGCAGGACGGCGACAGGGCGCCGCAGGTCGCGATCATCAGCGACAGCCTCGCCCGGCGCGATTTCCCGGGGGAGGACCCGATCGGCCGCCGCCTGGCGCTCGGCGTCGGCAGGCCGGAGGACGAGCTTCGCCTCATCGTCGGCGTCGTGGGGGACGTGCGTCAGTTCGACCTCGAGGGCGACCCGCGCCCCGCGATCTACGTCCCGTACGCGCAGGAGCCGGAGTTCTGGCTGGCGCCGCACGACCTGGTGGTCCG
>DATFVU010000079.1:0-6519 GCA_035260145.1 Candidatus Polarisedimenticolia bacterium
GCCACGCCAAGACGGCGGGCGCTCAAAGACGACCAGAGCCGAAACGTTGGTGAAGTAAACCCGGGCGGCGATACAGACCTACCCCAGCGAGCCAAAGGTGCGGGTCCGCCGTCAGGCCCCCACCAGCGGCCCCCTCCACCCGGGTCCTCGCCGGTTGGCGGCAGGGAACGGGGGACAGGGGGCGTTGGAGTGTGGGGGGTGAGGGAATGCAATGGCCATACGCGTGCTCTTGGCTGACGATCACCCGGTCGTCCTCCAGGGATTGAAATTCCTGCTGGCGCGCGAGGGCTTCACGGTGGTCGCGGAGGCGACGGACGGTCGCGAGGCGCTCAGCCAGGCCGAGAGCCTCAAGCCCGAGGTCGCCGTGCTCGACCTTGCCATGCCGGGGCTGAACGGCCTGGAGGCTGCGCGGGAGATCATGCAGAACTTGCCGGGCACCAAGACCATCATCCTCACACAGCACAGCGAGGAGCCGTACATCCTGGAGGCCCTGCGGGCGGGAATCCACGGCTACGTCCTGAAGAATCAGGCCATCACGGACGTCGTCCAGGCGATCCGCGATGTCAACCGCGGGAAGTTCTATATCAGTCCGACCATCTCCAACGCGGTCGTAGGCGCCTATCGCGGGCAGTCGAAGATCCCCTCGGATTCGCTCACCAGGAGGGAGCGGCAGGTGCTGCAGCTCGTGGCCGAGGGGAAATCGACCAAGAAGATCGCCGAGATTCTCGGGATCACGCGGAAGACGGCCGAGACCCACCGCACCCATCTGATGGTCAAGCTCGGCATCCATGAGGTTGCCGGCCTCGTGCGGTACGCCATCCGCCATGGTGTCATTCAGCCATGAGCCGGAAGCGCTCCGCCATTTCACGAATCTTGTTTTGTCCGCCGCCCCGGCCGATGCACCTGCCTCCTCCCGGCAGCCACCCGGCAGCCCCCCCGCAGTCGAGTGGCAACCGGGGCGGCGGACTCCACATTCCCGGTGGGGGAGGAGGCCTCGGCATGGCCGTGAGCGAGCGGCCGGCCGTCGCCGGCCAGGTGCTGCGGGGCGCCTAATGATCGCATTCAGACGCTGCGCCGAGGCCCTGTTCTACGTCCTGGAGCGTGCGGTCACCGCGGCGCTCCATCCGTGGTTCCTGCTGCGCGGGCGCCTGGCGGCGCCCGTCAAGGTGCCGATCCTCCTGTATCACCAGGTCGGACGTCCCGTGGAGGGAGCGCCTGCCTGCCGGGACTCCGTCCCGCCGGACCGATTCGAGCGACAGATCCGGTCCGTCCTCGACGCCGGCTACCGGGTCATTCCCCTTTCGTCGCTGATCGAAGCGCTCCGCTCGGGCAGGTTGTCCGAGCTCAAGCGCTCGGTCGTCCTGACTTTCGACGATGGATTCCGCGGACAGTTCGTCCACGCCTATCCCGTCCTGCAGCGCCTTCGCCTGCCGGCAACCCTGTTCATGGTCGCGGGCTACGCCGGGCGATACTCCTTCCTCCGGCACCTCGGGCTCGAGGATCCCCCGGCCGCGCGCGGCGCAACGCCGCCTCTGGCCTGGCTGCCCCTGTCGTGGGACGAGCTGAAGGAGATGCAGCGCCACGGGATCGAGATCGGATCGCATTCCCTGTCACACCGCTCCCTGGGAGTGCTGTCCGACAGCGAGGCCGCCTTCGAGGCCCACAGCTCACGAAGGATGCTGGAAGAGCACCTTGGGGCGCCGATCAGCCTGTTCGCCTATCCATTCGGATCGCCGGTCTACGGCGATTTCGATCCGAATCTCGAGGAGATGCTGCGCGCGCAGGGGTACGTGGCCGCCTGCACGACCGTGATCGGCCGCTGCGCGGAGGGCGCCGACCTGTACGCCATGCCGCGCATTCCGATGGAGGACGCCGACGGGCCCTTCCGCGTGCGCTGCAAGCTATCGGGGGCCTACGACTGGGTGGGCCGGGTGAAGGCGATCGGGCAACGGCTTCTGGAGCGGAAGGAGCGCGTGGACGCCGGCCTGCCGACCGAAGCGAGCTGGGAGCGGGGCTGACGCCCGGGCAGTCGGCTGTTCCGCGCCGGCCGGGCTACTCCAGTCCGGCCAGGACGACGCCGCGCGGCGAGCGCACGCGATACGCGAGCTCGATCTCCCGCTTCCCGTCCTTCGGGACCGGCACCTTCCAGGTCAGAACGCCCGGCTCCTTCTCGTCGGTGAGAGCACCCGGTGTGGTCTCGTCCTCCTCGAGCGTCACGACGATTCGTTCGTCGTCCGAGATCGGGACGCGGTCCTTCACCTCGATGACGCCATCCTTTCCGAGATGGTTCTCCAGGGTCGTCACGAACCTGTAGGCGATCTCCTCGTCCTTCCCCCGCCGCTCCGTTCTTCTCAGAAGCCGCTTCCTCTCGGCCTTCAGCCGATCATCCGGTCCGAACGACAGGGCCACCGTCTCGCCCGCGGCCCGCTCCGTCATCAGGGAGCTGCCGACCAGGTCCCCTCCCACGAAGTGTTGCACCCTTCCGGTCAAAAGAGGCACTTCGCCCGGCAGCGTGACCGTCGCCACGAGAAAGACCGCCGGCGCTATCTGCGGGACGGAGCGATGCTCGACCGTCCCCTCCATGTCCCGCGTCGCGATCAGGTGCTTGTGCGGCTGCCCGTCGCTCGGGATGTCCATCCGTCCGGGCAGCGCGAAGGTGACGGCGACCTCGCGCCGGGTGGCCTGGGCCTGGGCGACCGGAACCCGGATCACGTCCGTGTCCCGAGATCCGTGAATCGTGGGGTTGCCGTCGCCGTCCATGTCGCTCACCCCGGGAGCCAGGGTCAGAACACCCTGATAATCCCTTCCCAGGATCGGAAGCGCGTCGATGAATTCGCTATCGAAGGAAACGCCGTCGGCGGCGGACTTCAGAAGGGGTCTCAGGCTGAGCGAGGCCAGGACCGGCAGATCGATCCCCGCCGACGGGCGGGTCGTCGCCAGCGTGACGGCGACGTCCTTCCAGTCCTCGCCCGTGGTCTGACGGACCTGCGCCAGCCAGGAGAGACTGACCCTCTCCGTCGCCGGGTCGAGGCGGGCGTCGTAGAGCGGCTGCCAGTCGGCGTTCGTGGCCAGGTAGGAGACCCGCAGCGTCATCTCGCCGCCCCGGGGAGCGGAGACGAACACCGCCGCGTTCCAGCGGCGGTTCCCCCCCTGCGAGGCCATCTGCGACAGCCGGCCGCGCGCCACCTCGGCCGTCCGGCCCAGCTCCTGCTGCTCCGCCTCCAGGGTGCGGTCTTCGTTCGAAAGGGCGTTAAGCCGCGACGAGAAGAAGTCGAACGCCTTCTGCCACGACTCGACCGCGAACCCCGCGGTCAGCGCGCCCTTGGACCCCTCCTGCCCGCTGGTCGCCTTGAGGCCGCTCAGGAACTCACGCAGTGTCGTGATCGACTGGCGCCGATCGTTGATCAGCGACTGCCGGCGGCCGAGGTCCTGCAGGTCCTTTTCGGTCTGCCGGTATTCGGGGGACAGGTTCGGCTGCAGGAACTCCTCCTGCACCTCCACTCCCCCGATCTCGATGCCGGAGGTCCCGGCGCCGCTCACGCGCACCGAATCGGGGTCTGCGACGCAGGGGATCCCCTTCAGGACGACGCGGTGGCTCCCGGCCGGGAGGATCAGCTGCGCCTCGCGCGCGATCAGCGCCGCCTGACGGTAGACGGTGACCTCCGCCACGTGGGACTCGGGGGTGAGCTCGGACGCGAGAGCGGGGGTCGCGATCGCGAAGACGGCGGACAACAGGACCCAAAGAGACATAAGACTCCTTTCATCGACTCCGGCACCCGGGCGATTCCCGGCCGGCCTGCAGACTTGGACAGGATTACCGGTCGGAGAGTTCCTCGATGTCCAGGTCGATCAGATCGTCGGTCTCGCCCGGAGCCGGCTGGGGCGTCCGGCGGAACCGATCAAGCACCGGGTGGCCCCGGTAGAGAGGCGCCAGGTCGCTGACGATCCCGTAGATCTCGCCATCCAGCATCGTCTCGTTCAGCCCGCAGCTCCGGGCGAGCAGCAGGACGCTGTCGAAGTCGTCCGGGTCGAGGGTGATGGCCACGCCGATCACCTCGTCCCCCGGCTCGATCACCTCGAGCAGCCCCGCATCCATCAATCCCCGCGCCACGTCCGATTCCACTTCAACCGCGGGCAGATCGAACTCCCGCCGCATCAACATGTCAGCCTCCCCGTCACCGGCCTCCGGGGGAACGGAGGGGTGAGTCACGTATTCCATCGGAACCCAGCACTCGTCGATCCCGGCGGCTGTCACCCTGACCCAGGATCGGTTGGTCGATTCAAAAGCTTCTTCGATGCGCACCGGCTTCCCGGCCCGGAGCCTGCGAAAGTCTTCGGGGTCGCCGGCGAAGTCCGGCGTCTCCCAGCAACGGACCGAGCGAAGCCAGGGCGGAGGCGTAATGGCGCGCATCTTGGGGTTCGCGGGGTCTGAAATCACTTCCGAAAACCCGCAGGCCGATCGGATGAACTCTGTCTTCCCGCGCTTCGCACGGTCGCGGCCAAGCGACTTCAGCATCGCCTCGAATTCGAACCCGAGGGCCGCGGGGTCCAGGTCCGAGACCGCATCGACCGTGTCCGGATCGTCGATGTCCATAAGGGTCCTGGCGGCGGCCTCCTGGGGCGCCGAGCTGTCCTTGGAGATCGGTTGGTGGAGCACCTCGATCAGGACGGGGACGGCGCGATCCGGATCGGCGCGGCCCAGCGCCTCGAGGGCCAGTGAACGGAGCCATGGGATGGCGTCCTTCAGTCCCACCTCCGCGAGGCGCTCCACGGCGGCCGGGTCGGCGAACGAGCCGAGCGACCGGATCGCGGCCGCCCCGAGCGCCACGTCCTCGCCCCGGCTGCCCAGCAGGAGGGTCTCGAGGGCATCGGCCGAATCGGGCCACGAGCTCAGGGCGTCGAGGGCGGCGCCGCGAAGGGGCGCGGCCCCGCTTCTGGCCAGCCTGACGACGGCCGGCAGGCCGCGGTCGTCTTTGAGCACGGACAGGGCCTCGATGGCCGCCTCGGCCAGATCGGCGTCGTCCCCCTGGGCGATCGAAGCGAACTCGGCGACGTGTCCGGCGCGTCCGTTTTGCGCGAGGGCGGCGATGAGATCGCGCCGAACCCAGGGACGCTCCTCGTGTCTCCAGGCATATTCCAGGTCAGTAACGGCTCGGGGATCGGGACTCCAGCGAAACCACTGAATCCCGTTCCATTGGAGGTTCGGAGAGGCGTCATGCAGGGCGTCGAGGAATATCGGGACGAGCCTCGGGTCGTCTCGGCGCATCAGATCGTTTAGCATGGCCCACGTTACGAAGCCATCCTTCTCGAGGCGCACGATGTCGTGCACCTCGTCGAACAAGGCCTGAATCTCACGGTCATCGTGACCCTCGTGCTCCTCGAAGAGAGGCGCGAGTCGTCCGTACGCATCATCGGCCGAGCGCCGCTTCTGCGCGGGATCGCCGGTGCGCATGACCTTCAAGAAGTCGAGCATGGCCGTCCAGGAGTCCTCTTCGTCGCCACTGGTGAGGACGAAATTTGCCCCGACGTCGGGAGGGGCGAGGGCCAGAAAGAGCATGAAGAGCACCCATAAAGCTCGACGCGGATGAGTCATCGGTCCCTTTCTCACCACGGCGAAGGTCGCACCTGGTGGAAAGAGTACCGCGCGCGTTTTGATGGATCAGGAAAGATGCGCCATCGGCGCGGCGCAGGTGCGGCGGGGCGTGCGGAAGATGGTCCGCAGCCGACGCCCGGTGCCGGGGCGTGAAGGGCCTTTCGAGACTAGCGCCGGGTGTCGGGGCGCGCGGGGTCGGCCGCCAGGGATCCGGCGGGGGAGACGCCCCTCCGGGCGATCTCGGCGGCGAGGCTCTTCCCCAGGACGCTGTGGTGGCGGCCGTATGTGAAATAGATCACGAAGCCGATCGCGAGCCAGATGATCAGCCGGAGCCAGTTCTCCGACGGCAGGGAGAACATGAGGAGCAGGCAGAGCGCGATGCCGAGAATCGGCGTGGCGGGCACGAACGGGGCGCGGAACGGACGCGGTGCGTTCGGGTTGGTGCGGCGCATGATCAGGACGGCCGCGCACACCATGACGAACGCCAGGAGCGTGCCGATGTTCACGATGTCCGCCAGGACGCGGAGCGGGATGAAGGCGGCCAGCGTCCCTACGAAACAGCCGGTCAGGATCGTCGACTTCCACGGCGTGCGGAACTTGTCGTGCACGGCGCCGAAGAAGCTGACGGGCATCAGGCCGTCGCGCGCCATCGCCAGGAAGACGCGCGGCTGGCTGAGCATCATGACCAGCAGCACGGACGTCATCCCGGTGAGCGCCCCGATCGAGACAAGGAATCGGGCCCAGGGGAGCCCCGCCTGTTTGAAAGCGTCCGACACCGGCGCGTCGATGTTGATCTGGCCGTAGGGCACCATGCCGGTCAGGATCGCAGCGACCGCGATGTACAGGATGGTGCACAGGACGAGCGACGTGATGATGCCGATCGGAACGTCCCGCTTCGGGTTGCGCGCTTCCTCGGCGTGCGTCGA
>DATFVU010000080.1:0-6339 GCA_035260145.1 Candidatus Polarisedimenticolia bacterium
GGCGAGACGATCGAGGTGCGCGACCGGCAGGTCTACATCGACGGCAAGCCCATCGACGAGCCCTACAAGATCCACCGCCTCCCGAAGGAGGTGAATTTCGAGCAGAACGACTACCGACCGACGCGCATCCCCGAGAACTCACTGTTCTGCATGGGGGACAACCGCGACAACAGCAAGGACAGCCGAGCCTGGGGCTTCGTGCCGCGCGACTACGTCAAGGGACGCGCCTTCATGATCTGGTGGTCGTACGAGGAAGACTCGACCGCCTGGCAGCGCACCGGGTTCATCGAGAAGATCCAGGGCATGTGGGAAAAGATCACCCACTTCTTCACCAAGTCGCGCTGGGAGCGCAGCTTCCAGATCATCAAGTAGTCCTCAAGACCTGGGGCGCCCGCGGGTCGGTTTCCACCGCGGGCAGATCGACGGCGAGCGGCGTACGGCCGCGGCCCGCCCAGGCGAGATAGCTCGACCAGCGCCAGTCTGCGGGCTCGCGGGCCAGCCCCGCCATCACCGGGTTGTGATGCAGGAAGTCCGCCCGCCGCCGCACCTCGTCGGCGCCGTGCAGGGCGAGGGTCTGGTCGGCGTCCTGCCAGACCAGCCCCAGCCGGCCCGATCGCGCGTTGACCTCGCGGGCGAAGCGCGACTTGAGGCGATGGACGGTCAGGCGCATCGAGCGCATGTCGGCCCCCGCTGCGCCCAGGATCAGCCGCGCCCGATCCGGAAGGACGACGTAGGCGTGCAGCCGAAATCCGAGCCGCCGGCGCAGAGCGCCCAGGACGTGGAAGAACAACACTGCCGTGGCCCGATCGGCGAACAGCGGTTCGATGCCGTAGGTCCACAGGGTGACGAGATAGGCCTGCGACGTTCTCGGCTGCATGATCGCCTCATCCTCGCGCGGGCCCTCCTCCCGGAACGACGCTCGCGCCCGATCCGGCGCCCCTAGCAATCCGGATGCGCGCTCCTCGATTCAATGGCCACGCGGGCTTCGGGATGGGGCGGCCAGCGCCGTCGTCCGGCCGTGGACGAACTCGGATGGACGGAGCCTCGCGGCCGGACACCCCGTTCTTCGGGGTCGCCGTCGGGCTGGAGCTCCGGCTCAGTCCTCGTCGGGAACGGGAAGGTGCTGTAGGTCGGGAGCCGGCGCTCCCGGAGCGATGATCGAATGCCGGCCGCGGCCGGGAGTCTTTTCCGGAAAGTCTTCGCGGTAATGCGCCCCGCGGCTCTCCTGCCGCCTGAGGGCCGATTCGGCGGTCAGACGGCCGACGAAAAGCAGATTGCGCGCCTCGATCCCCCGGCGCGACACCGGCCGCAGGGCCAGTCCCCGCTCCAGATCGAGGATGGTCCTGATCGACCGCTCCAGTCTCCGGCCCTCCCGGATGATTCCGACCCCTTCCCACATGACCTTCGACAACGAAAGGATCGTTTCCTCGGAGGCCTCGCGATCGATCGCCAGCGCCGTGCCCGCTTCGCCGGAGAGCGTCCCCTCGGGAGGCGCGGGCGGCGCATCCCCCAGGGCGGCGCGTCCGGCGCGCGCCCCGAACACCAGCCCCTCCAGAAGCGAGTTGCTGGCCAGGCGGTTCGCGCCGTGCACGCCCGTGCAGGCGACCTCGCCGGCGGCGTAGAGACCCGCGATGGAGGTGCGGCCCCAGAGGTCGGTCTTCACGCCCCCCATGATGTAGTGCGCGCAGGGGGCGACCGGAATCCGCGCGCTGCCGATGTCCAGGCCGTACGCGGCGCAGGTGGCGGCGATGGTGGGAAAGCGGCCTCGCACCCGATCCGGATCGAGCGCCCGCATGCTCAGATAGACGCACGGGTGGCCCGTCCTCTGAATCTCGTCGACGATGGCTCGCGCGACGATGTCCCGCGGCGCCATCTCGCCGCGCGGATCGAAGCGCGTCATGAAGCGCTCGCCGGCGAGGTTCTCCAGGATCCCGCCCTCGCCACGCATCGCCTCCGACAGCAGGAACCGCGGTGCGCCCGCGAGACTGAGCGCCGTCGGGTGGAATTGCACGAACTCCATGTCCATCATCTCGGCACCCGCCCGGTACGCCATGGCCATGCCGTCGCCGGTGGCCTGCGGCGGGTTGGTGGTCTCGAGGTAGGCCTGCCCCGCGCCGCCGGTCGCCAGGATGACCACCGGCGCGCGCAGGATCACCGGCCGGTCGTTCGGCTCGTCGACCGCGACGAGGCCCGCGCAGCGTCCTCCGGCGAGGATCAGATCGACCGTGAAGGTGTGCGGCATGAGCGTGATACGCGGGTCCCCGGACGACCTCGCGACCAGGGCCCGCGCGATCTCCCGTCCGGTCGAATCCCCCCGCGCTCGCAGGATCCGGCTCTTGCTGTGGGCCGCCTCGCGCGCCAGCGTCAGGTGACCTCCTTCACGATCGAAGCGCGCGCCCCAGTCGATGAGCTCGAGCGCGCGCGCCGGCCCTTCTTCCACCAGCGCCCGCACGGCCGCCTCATGACAGAGGCCGTCGCCGGCCCGAAGGGTGTCCTGGTAGTGCAGGGAGATCTCGTCGTCCTCAGACAGAACCGCGGCCAGCCCGCCCTGCGCCTTGTCCGTGGCCGAGTCGGTCGGGGCGTCCTTGGTCAGCACGGCCACGCGCCCCCCGCCGCCGGCGATCTCGATGGCGGCGCGCAGGCCCGCGATGCCGCTGCCTGCCACGATGGCGTCGAAGTCCGCCGTGCGGTGTTGGCTCATTTCAGCGGGAGTTTAGACCCGTTTGCGCTCTGTTGACAGGGTATCGATGCGCCCTTATATTGAGGATCTCGCCCCATGGGCGCGGAGATCCGCGGATCCAACATGCACGACCTTCCCCCACAAGGCTCGATCGAGGGCATTTTCCCGCCGCGGCTCATCGCGTCGCTGCACGTGCGGGAGTTCGAGGGGATGCTGCGGCTCGCGGTCCCCGACGCCATCAGGGTCCTCTATTTCCGAAAGGGGGAGATCGCCTCGGCCGCGAGCAACGCGGAGCCGGACCGACTGGCGAACATCCTGATAGTCGAGGGGCGGCTGACCGCCCAGCAGCTGGAGCTGGCTCAGTCGCGCCTGCAGGCGGGCGCCTCGCTCGGGAAGGCCCTCATCGAGATGGGCTTTCTGTCGCCCTCCGAGCTGTTGCAGGGGGCGCGGCAGCAGGTGAAGGTGATCGTCTCCTCCTGCTTCGCGGCCAGGACCGGCGACTACGAGATGATCCCGGGTCCCCTGCCTCCGGAGGTCACATCGCTCGGCCTCAACACGCGCCGGCTGCTGTTCGACGGCCTGCTGGATTTCGGTGACCGCGCATCCGTGATCCGGGAGATCGGCTCGATGGAGTCGGTGTATCGGCCGACGGACAGGCTGGACGCGATCCTGGCGTCTTTGAGGCTCGACGCCGAGTCCGACAGGATCGGCCGGCACCTCGACGGAAGCGCCAGCCTGCGCGAGATCAGCGGACGGACATCCCACGACGACCTCACCGTGAGCAAGGTCGTCCTGGCCCTCGAGCTCCTGGGGGCGGCGGAGAGCCTGTCACCGGGCGAAGCGGAAGCCCCCGCGGCCGACAGCGGCCAGGAGATTCCGATCATCACCGAGGCGCCCTCCGAACAGGAGGCGGAGGAATCCATCGACATCGTGGTGGAGCCCCCCGGCTCCGCGACACCGGATCAGGACTCCGGAGCACAGCCGTTCGTGGAGCCCGATCCCGGGCCCGTCCCGATCGCGATCGCCGAGGCGAACCCCGTGGAGGTCGAGGGCCCGGCGTCGCCGATCGCTCCCGACCCTGGCGAAGCGATCGATCAGGCGCCCTTTGCCGCCGCTCCGACCGAGGCGCCCTCGGCCGAGCCGCCGCCGATACCTCAGGAAGAATTGCCGGCCTTCGCCCGTGTCGCCGTCGAGCCCTCGGACGAATCCGGGCCCGCGCCGGAACGCGACGGCGAGCCGAATTGGCAGATCGATCCCGAGACGGGAGAGCGCGTGCATGTGGGACCGATCGAAATGACTTTCGACGGCCGGATCGCCCGGGGCGCGGGAGAGCCCAGGAATCTCATGTGGGTTCTGCTGGCGGCCGGGGCGATCATGCTGGTCGTGGGCGGCTCCCTGGGCTACGTGTTCCTGCGCCGCGGCGCCGGCGGCCCCGCGGAGCGGACTCCCGCCGTCTCGGGGAATCCGTCGACGGGCCGGCCCGAAAGCGCCGAAGCGCGCCCGTCCGAGGGTGTTGTGGCCGCGGTTCCCGATCATCCCGCCTCCGCCGAAGCGGCTCCCGTGGCCACGCCCGTTCCGGAGCCGCGCGCCCCGGAGAAACCCGCCCAGGAGACGCGCGCCGCGGCACCCGCGGCGCCCGCACCGCCCGCCGTCAAGCCCCCAACCCCCGCCGGGACAGCGGCCTCGGGCCAGGCGCGTGGTCCCGCCGCAGGCCCGGACTTCGCCGCGGGACTGCGACGGCTCGACCAGGGGGACGCAGCCGGAGCGGCGCGTCAGTTCGAGGAGTGGATCGGCTCGCAGGACGCGAGCCGGTTCGCCCTGCAGATCCTGATCGCCTGCCAGGAGGAGACCGTGAAGAACGCGCGGGCGCAGGCCGTCGGTTCCTCGTCGCTGTTCATCCTCCCCTACGCTCTCGGGGAGCGCTCCTGCTACCGTGTCTGCTGGGGCGTCTACGACGACGTGGAGTCGGCCCGGGCCGCCATCCCTTCGATCCCGTCCGCCCTGGCCGGCCGGTCCGCTCCTCCCATCGTGCCGCTGGCGCGGCTGCGTCGCGCCGGCTAGGAGAGCGCGGATGCGCGGGCCCCGCACGATCTCGATCGGAGCGGCTCTCGCTCTGATGGCGGCGCTCCTGACTCCGGCGCGCGCCGACATCATCCATCTCAAGAACGGCGGAACGATCACGGCCGACGCATGGGAGATGAAGGGGGATCGCCTGATCATTCGCCAGGGAGACGGGCGGATCAGCGTGCCGCGCTCCGAGGTGGCCCGCATCGAGACGTCGCAGCCGGCCCGGGCCGAGACGGGTCAGGCCGCGGCCGGCCCGACCGTGGCCGCCCGCGACGACCGGGAGGCGGCGACGCCGGCGCCTCCGGGCGACGGCACGCCGATGTCCGACGAGCAACTGCAGCGCGCCGTCGAGGCTCTCAAGACGCGCATCGCGGCCCAGCCGATGGCCCGGTCGGAGAATACGCGGCGCCTGGTTGCGCTCCTGGTCGAGCAGGGGGCGCGCTCCCTCGAGGCGCGCGACGACGGCACGGCGATGACGCGCTTCCGCGAGGCGCTGGGATACGAGCCGCACGACGCGCGCGCGCAGCTCGGCCTGGCGGTGACCTACGTGCACACGGACCAGGACACCTACGCCCGTTCGACTCTCGAATCGGCGGTCGTCGATCACCCGGACGACGCCGCCCTGCACGCGCTCCTCGGTGACGTGTACAACGGCCAGGAGCGCACGGCCGAGGCGCTCGCCGAGTGGAAGCGGGCGTACGAGCTGAAGCCGAACGACGTTCTCAAGCACAAGATCGACAAGCTGACCCGCGAGCGCTCGATCGACGAATCGTACCGGCAATCGGACGGCGCGCATTTCACGCTCAAGTACGACGGCGAGCGCGCCGGACCGGACCTCGGCCGGCAGATCCTGGATTTCCTCGAGAGCCAGTTCACGTCCCTGGAAACACGCTTCGATCATTATCCCCTGCAGCCGATCGTCGTGATTCTCTACCCGCACCGGCAGTTCCACGAGGCGACCCAGGCCGATTCCAACGTCGCCGGCCTGTACGACGGCAAGATCCGGGTGCCGATCGGCGGGCTGTCGGAGATCAACGCCTCCGCCCGCCCCGTCCTCGTGCACGAGCTGGCGCATGCCTTCATCGCGGGCAAGAGTCATGGAACGGCCCCCCGCTGGCTGCACGAGGGGCTGGCGCAGCGTATCGAAGGAAAGTCCACTTCCGCCGCGACCGGAATCGGCCTCGCGAAGGAGTTCAGGGCTCTGGAGCGCAAGGAGGCCTGGGGCGAGACCTTCACCTATCCTTCCGCGCTTTCCTTCATCGAATACCTCGAGGAACGTCTTGGGTTCCACACCTTCCTGGAGGTTTTCGACGAAATGGCCCGCGGCGCCACCGTCGATCAGGCCTTCGAGCGGCTCACGCGCTACTCCCTTCCCGAGCTGCGCCGGGGCTGGGGCGAGTCCCTGGTCCGGAAATACTTGCAATAATCCCCTCCAAACCACAAGTTATGCACGGACAGGTACGCGTCCGGTGGGCCTCCACGCCCGGGACGGCCCGGGAAGGAATCGAGTCCGGATGAACGGCGATCTCACGCACAAGTCCTCCGGCGACGTCCTCGCCGAGGTTCAGAGACGCCAGAGCTCGGGCGTCCTC
>DATFVU010000081.1:0-12509 GCA_035260145.1 Candidatus Polarisedimenticolia bacterium
AGCTGCTTGTGGCGGCGCTTGCCCACCGGCTGACCGTCCTGCGGGTTGGTCGGGATCTCGATGGCGTGATCCAGGCCGTAGATTTCGATAGTCTTCTCGCGGCCCTTCATCTCGCATTCGCCTTCGATCGAACCCTGGGTATCCCCTTCGACCTCCATGTGAATTGGCATCGGCATGGCAGATGTTCCTCCTTGTCAGAGCAAGAGCGGTATCCGGGTTACTGTTTGTCGAGCTTGCCCACCAGGGACAATTCGAAAAACGCGCCTTCGTACTTGAAATGCGGGACCACCTTCATGCCGACCTTGTACCAGCCGGGCTCCCCCTCCACGTCCTCCACCGTCACGACCGCCTTGCGCAGAGGACGGCGGGCATACGAGCCGGGCTGGGCCGTGTCCATGTCGAGCACGTACTGACTGATCCACTTGTTGAGGTCGTTCTCGAGGTCGGTGCGCGACTTGGTGCTGCCGATCTCCTCGCGCTGCAGGACCTTCAGGTAGTGGGAGAGACGCGTGATGATGAACATGTAGGGAAGCCGGGTCCCCAGCTTGTAGTTGGTCTCGGCGGTCTTCCCCTCCTTGGTGCGCCCGAACACCTTCGGCTTCTGGGCGGAGTTGGCGGAGAAGAAGCAGGCGTTGTCGCTTCCCTTGCGCATCGTCAGACCCATGAAACCCTCTTCGGAGAGCTCGAATTCCCGGCGCTCCGACAGCAGGATCTCGGTCGGGATCTTGTTCTCCGCCTGCCCCATCGACTGGAACGTGTGCACCGGCAGGTCCTCCACCGCGCCGCCCCCCCTGGGACCGATGATGTTGCTGCAGAAGCGGTACTTGGCGAAGCTGTCGGTCAGTTTGGACGCGAAGGCGAACGCCGCGTTCCCCCAGAGATAGTGATCGTGGCTCTCGCTGACGGTCTCCTCGTAGTTGAACGCCTTCACCGGCACCGTGTCCTGGCCGAAGGGAAGCCGCAGCAGGAAGCGCGGCAGGCCCAGGCCGACGTAACGCGCGTCCTCCGATTCACGGAACGAGTTCCACTTAGCGTATTGCGGACCTTCGAAGATGCCTTTGAGGTCCTTGAGGTTCGGCAGCTTCAGAAAACTGCTCTCGCCGAAGAACTGCGGCCCCGCCGCCGAGATGAACGGGGCGTGCGACATGCCCGCCACGCTGGCGCAGTACTGGAGCAGGGACACATCCTGGGGGCCCGGGCCGAACTCGAAGTTGGCCACCATGGCGCCCACCGGCTCGCCGCCGAAAACGCCGTAGTTCTCGGTGTAGACCAGCTTGTACAGGCCGGACTTCACGATCTCGGGCGAGTCCTCGAAGTCCGACAGGAGATCCTCCTTGGAGACGTTCAGGATCTCGATCTTGTTGTTCTCGCGAAAGTCGGTCCGATCCACCAGGAGCTTCAGCCCGCGCCAGGATGATTCGAGCTTCTGGAACTGGGGGTGGTGAAGAATGACATCGAGCTGTTTGCTGAGCTTCGTGTCGATCTCGACGATCATGTCGTTCACGATCGCCTGCTTGACCACGACCTTCCGGTCGATGACGTGCTTGAGGAAGGCCTCCAGGCCGCGCTTGGCGATGTCGTAGCTCTCGTCGGCCGGCTTGATCTTCGTCTCCTGCATGATCTCGTCGAGGAGAGAGACCTTCGCCGCCTCGGCCTGGCCTCCTGCCCTTTCTCTTTCCTGCTCACCCATGTCAGCTCACCTTCCTGCCGCTCCAGGCGGCGCTCCTGCCTCCAGTCCGGGAAAGTTCCCTATTCTTTTTTGGCTTCATCCGGCGACCCGCTGCCGAGCTCTTTGAGGATGCGATCCACGTCCGTCTCGGTCTTCAAAATCTCCTGAAGCTTCTTGCGGAAGGCCGGCAGGTTGCCCAGCGGACCCTTCAGGGCCTGCAGCGCCTTGCGCAGCTCCAGGAGCTTGTTGAGCTCCGGCACCTGTTCGGCCACGGATTCCGGCGCGAAATCCTTCAGCGCGCCGAACTTGAGCGAGAGCCCCAGCTCGGAGTCCTCGTTGCCCGAAAGGCGGTCCTCGACGTTGATGTCCAGGGAGAGGTTCTGCTTCTTCAGGACCTCGTTGAAATTGTCCTTGTCGACCCGGATCGGCTTGCGCTCCTCGAGGGGCCGATCATCCGCCCGCATCGTGAAGTCGCCCAGCACGACCATCTTGAACGGGAGCTCCACCTCTTCCTTGGCGTCCCCCGTGGCCGGCTTGTAGGTGATGTTCACCCGTTCGCGTGGTGCAACCGATGCTTCCTTCGCCATCGTCTCCTCCCTGACCTCGGTCTGTTCGCTCTGCCTTTGTTTTTATCGAGACGTGTGTCCCGCGGCCGCCGCGCCGTCCAGGAGGGCGAGCTTCAGAAAGATCTGCTCGGCCTTCTCTGCGGCACCCGGCATGTTTTTCCAAGGACCGTTCAAGAGCTGCTTGTAGCACGAAACGAGGAGCCCCAGCACCTGCACTGCAAGAGACGGCTCCCAGTCCTCCAGTCCAAAGCGATCGATCTCTTCCTGCAGCCTCTCGAGGTGGGCGACCGCCAGCCGCGGCTCCTTCGCCTTGACCATGAACTTGGCCAGCGCCAGCCGGCGCTGAAATCGCTGCCGCCCATTGCGCGCGGCGTCCACCAGGCCGCCCAATCGCCTCACCGCATCGGGAAGCCCCTGCTGGGACACGGAGCCCACCTCCTTCAGGACACTTTCCAGCTCATCGTCGCCGCTCGGAGCGGCGGGCGCAGCGACGGTGACCTGAGATGCGCCGTCTCCACCGTCGGTTCGAGCCAGAACCTGCTGCTGGACCCAGGCGCGGGTCTCATCGTCCGCGAAAGGCGTTCCGTTGCTGAACTTCAGGTCGAGGAGACCCGGGAGGCGCTTCAACAGCCCCCGGCACTCCTGCTTGACCCCCTCGAGCGCCGCATCGTACTCCTTCCCCAGACCCTGCAGCGCCTGACAGACGAAGCGCTGAGCATCCAGCCAGAAGACCGACTTCTCGAACTGGTATTCCGCCTGCTCGAGAAGCTCCGAGAAGCCCTGGCCCGCGACCATCTCCTGATAACGGGCCGCGAGCTGCGGGCCTGCGCCCAAGGGTGGTATGCGGGTTGTACCCTCGGTGTTGGCCGGCAGATCCGCCAATTGCAGCCAGGCGGCCAGTCGTGCCAGCCGATAGGCGGCCGGGTCCTGCGGTTTCACTTTGCGAATCGCCCCTGCGATCTCCCGAAGGCCCGACAGCGACTGGTCGAGGGCCTTGTCGACCGCCTCGGGGGTCGACAGGTCCGGGGCCGCGGCGGCCGCCGTGGGCGCCGCCGCCGCGCGGGGGACGGTCGAGACCACGCGCACCGCAGGCTTGGCCGGCGCCTCTTCCTTGGGTGGGGCGCTCGCCCGCTCCTTCAGGTCTTCGAGAGCCCGGGTCAGGTCGCCGAGGCTGGGGGCCTCCCCTCCCAGCTTCTCCTCCAGGAGTCCCTCCAGCCGCTCCACGACCGCCAGGGCCTTGGCGATCCCCTCGCCGTCCGCCGGCCGGGGAGCCATCTTCTTGGTCTCTCCGGAGACCCGCTCCACCAGCCACTCCAGGGCGGAGATCCGGGCCCGCATGCGTTTCGTCTCGGGATAGAGGGAATCCCAGAACGCCTGGCACATCTCGGTGACGGACGTCAGACCGTCGACGAGCCCCGGCACGCCCTGCTTCACTTGAAGCCCCGCCGCCAGGTAGCTGGCGACCAGGAGGTCCTTCGACTGGCTCTCCAGGATGCCGCTGGCGGTCGAGACCACCTGCCCCCAGTCGACGTCCTGGGGTCTCGTGGTCGTGATCTTGTCGATCTGCTGCTTGAGGGCCTCGAACTCGGGCTGGTATCGTACCCAGGTTCCCGCCGGAGCCTCCGGTGAGATAGGCTTGGTCGCGAGCGCGGCTATCGGCTCGAGGGTTTGCTCCAACTCAGTCCCCAATGCTTGGCTAATTAGTTGGAACGATTATGCCCTTGCCGCGCGACGTCAGTCAACCCCCGGCAGGAGGCGTTCTCACCGTGCGCAGCGAAAAAAAACTCCGCTTCTCTCCGTTCTGGGGCCTCGCTCTTCTCCTCCTGTCATCCGCCTGCGGGCCTTCGTCGAAGCCGAAAGAGGAGGCGGAGAAGCTGATGAACGCCGGACTGCCTTTGGCCCGGCGGGCGGTGGTCGAGGGTCGGGAGATGACGCCGTTCGCATTCTTGATGACCCTGAAGGGGGAGAGCCGGCCGTTCATCCCGACCGAGGAATCTTCCGGGCCCGCCTCGCAGGCGGCGATCGACTCTCTCATCAAATCGCTTCGCGAAGGGGCGGAAGGCGGCAGCTACAGGGCGATCGCGATCTACGCGCAAGTGAGGATCGAACCGCCGTCGGGAGGCGGGGTGACGGACGCGATCGAGGTCATGCTCGAGCACCGCGGCGGCTACTGCGTCAACGCCTTCTTCCCGTACATGCGAGGCGACGACGGATCCCTGGACTTCAAAGGCTTCTTCGCCGTGCCGCGGCCCGGCGCGGTCTTCAAGGGCTGCGATCGATCCTGACTTGCGCTAGCATGACGCCTCTGGAGGAGCGAAGCGGTGGTGCTGCTCTCGAGGATCTACACCCGGACGGGGGACAAGGGGACGACGGCGCTCGGCGACGGCCGGCGTGTTCCGAAGGACGCGCTTCGCATCGAGGCGTACGGCACGGTCGACGAGCTGAACGCCGTCCTCGGCCTCGCCCTTCTCGGCATCGAAGATGCGGAAGGCTCGGCGCTCCTCAAGACGATCCAGAACGATCTGTTCGATCTCGGCGCCGATCTGTGCGTGCCGGAGCGCCCGAGGCGAGGCTCCGCGGCGCGCTCCGCGAAGCGCCTGCGCATCACGGAGGCGCACGTCCGTCCGCTCGAGCAGGCGATCGACCGCATGAACGCCGTCCTCAATCCGCTGAAGAGCTTCGTCCTTCCCGGCGGCACCATCCCCTCCTCCTGGCTGCACCTGGCGCGCACTGTGTGCCGGCGGGCCGAGCGGCGGCTCGTGACCCTGGCGCGCAAGGAGAGGATCAATCGCCAGGCGATCATCTACCTCAACCGATTGTCGGATCTTCTGTTCGTGATGGCGCGACGCGCCAACGACGGCGGCCGCCGGGACGTCCTCTGGGTTCCGGGCGGAGCCGGCGCGGCCCGATCGTAAGGCGCCCGGCCGCTCAGCGCTGGCAGCGCGGACAGAAGAAGGTGCTGCGTCCGGCCTGGACGATGCGGCGGATCGGAGAGCCGCAGCGGCCGCACGGTTTCCCCTTCCGGTCGTAGACCCTGAGCGAGAACGCGAAGTACCCGACGTCCCCCTCGGCGTTCAGAAAGTCCCGCAGCGTCGTCCCCCCCGCCGAGATCGCCTCGTTCAGCACCTCCCTCAGGCTTGTGACCAGGCGCGCCCAGGACGGCCGATCGACCCGCCGCACCGCCCGGCGCGGGCTGATCCTGGCGCGGTACAGAGCCTCGCAGGCGTAGATGTTCCCCACACCCGCGATGGATCGCGTGTCCATCAGAAAGTTCTTGACCGGCTTCTTCAGGCGCCGCGTCGCCTCGTGGAGCACGTTCCCCGTGACCGCGACGTCGAGGGGCTCGGGACCGAGCCCCTTGAGCCGTGGATGGAGGTCGAGGCGATCGCTCCTTATCACGTGCATCAGCCCGAACCGCCGGGTGTCGGCGTAGCGCAGCTCGCGGCCGTCGTCCAGGGAGATCACCACGTGCTCGTGCGGCCGGCGCGGCCGATCCCGATCGGCGACCCACAGCTGCCCCGTCATGCCGAGGTGGACGAGAAGGGTGAGCCCCGCGTCGGTGTCGAGGAGCAGATACTTGCTGCGTCTCCTTATGCCGGTGAGAGTGGCGCCGCGAAGCCTGGCCAGGCCGCGCGGGGCAATCGGCTCGCGCAGTCGGCGCTCGCGCACCGTAACACCGAGGACACGCCGGCCGACCACGAGCGGCCCCAGCCCGCGGCGAATGGTCTCGATTTCAGGCAGCTCCGGCACGCCCCCCCCCGCTCGAAACATGGTACGCGCTTTCGCGCCGATTTGTCCGGGGCCCGCACGGGGATGTAGAATAATGCCCGTCAACACAACATAAACCCTCTGTCGCTGAAATGAGGTGAACCATGGACATGCGACGGGCGCGAACCCAGGCGCTGGTCCTCGTCGGCGCCTTGCTTCTTGTCGTGGGCTGCAGTACCTCCGGGTCCCCCTCCGTGAGCGGCGGCACCGGTCACCTGGAGGTTCACCTGACCGACTCGCCTATCGATCTCTCCAACGTCACGAGCGTTGACGTGACCATCACCGACGTCCTGGTCTATGGCGCCGCCGAGGGGATGAACGACGACGGATCCAGTCCGATCGTCCTGAGCACCCACCCCGAGACCTTCAACCTCCTCAGCCTGACCGGCGGCGCCACCGATCTCCTGGCCTCGGGCGAGGTGCCGGCCGGCTTCTACCAGCGGATCCGGCTGGTGATCTCGAAGGCGACGCTCACCTATACGGACGCCACGACGGTCGATCTCAAGATCGAGTCCGGGAAGGTGGATGTGCCGATCGGCTTCCAGGTCTCGACGGGCGCCGATATGTCCATGGTCCTCGACTTCGACGCCGCGGCGTCGGTGCAGGTGAACGAGGCCTCGCCCGACAAATTCATACTGAGGCCCGTGGTCACGCCGAAGAAGCTCTGATCAGGCGGGAGGCGGGCCCGGCGTGTCGCGGCTCGCCCCGTCCTGGCGGCGCAGCAGGTTGAGCGCCGAGCCGGCGCGGAACCAGGCGATCTGCTCGTTGTTGAGGGTGTGCTCGAGAGTGATCGTGTCGAGACTGCCCCCCTCGTGATGCAGGATGGCGGTGACCGGGACCCCCGGGGCGAGGTCGCTGAGATTCGACAGCGTGATCCGATCGGTCTCGCGCACCTTGTCGTAGTCGGCCGCATCGGCGAACACCAGAGGCAGGATCCCCTGCTTCTTCAAGTTGCTCTCGTGAATCCGGGCGAATGACCGGGCGATGATCGCCGCGCACCCCAGGTAGCGGGGTGACATGGCGGCGTGCTCGCGGCTCGACCCCTCGCCGTAGTTCTCGTCCCCCACCACGACCCATTTCCTGCCCGCCGCATGGTAGGCGCGGGCGACCTTGGGCACGTCCACGCCGCGCTCCCCGCTCAAGACATTATTCGTCTTGCCGCGCTCGCCGTTGAAGGCGTTCACGGCGCCCAGGAACATGTTGTCGCTGATCTTGTCGAGGTGGCCGCGGAAGCGCAGCCAGAAGCCGGCCGGGGAGATGTGATCGGTCGTCGTCTTCCCCCTGGTCTTGAGCAGGAGCGGCATCTCGACGAAATCGGCGTCCACCATCGGATCGAACGCCTGCAGGAGCTGCAGACGCTCGCTGTCCTTCGCGACCTTCAGCTCGACCCGCTCGGGATCGTCGGCCGGCGGCACAAACCCCTCGCGCGAACGGATGAAGCCGCGCTCCGGAAGCTCGGGCGCCTTCTTCGGCGGCGCCAGCTTCCACGGGCCGTCCTTCCCCGGCAGGGTGTCGCTCAGGGGATTGAACGACAGCTTCCCTGACAGCCCGTAGGCCATGGTGATCTCGGGGCTGCCCATGAAGGCGAGGGTCTCGGGGTTGGCGTCGTTCCGTCCGGGGAAGTTGCGGTTGAACGAGGTCACGATGGTGTTGCGCTGCCCCTTCTTGATCTCGTCCCGGCGCCATTGGCCGATGCACGGGCCGCAGGCGTTCGCCAGGACGGTCGCCCCCACCGACTCGATCGCCTCCATCTGACGGTCCCTCTTGATCGTCTCGAAGATCTGGTTGCTGCCCGGAGTCACCAGGAGGGGCACCACCATTTTCACTCCGTGGGCGCGGGCCTGCAGCGCCACGTCGGCGGCGCGCGAGATGTCCTCGTAGGAGGAATTGGTGCAGGAACCGATCAGCGCGACGGAGATCGGATCCGGATAATCGTGCTCCCTGACGGCCGAGGCCATCTCGGAGACCGGCCGGGCCAGGTCGGGGGTGTGCGGCCCGACCAGGTGCGGCTCCAGCTTCGACAGATCGATCTCGATGACTCTCTCGAAGAACCTCTTCGGGTCGGCCTCGACCTCGGGGTCGGCCGAAAGCAACCGCGACGTCCCCTTCGCCAGGTCGGCGAGCGCTCCGCGATCGGTGGCGCGCAGGTAGGCGTCCATCTTGTCGTCGAAGGGGAACAGGGAGGTCGTCGCCCCCAGCTCGGCCCCCATGTTGGTGATCGTGGCCTTGCCGGTGCAGGAGATCGTGCGGGCGCCCGGGCCGAAGTACTCGATGATCCGGTTGGTCCCCCCCTTCACGGTCAGAATCCCCAGCACCTTGAGGATGATGTCCTTCGGGGCGGTCCACCCCGACATTTCGCCCGTCAGCCTCACGCCGATGATGGCGGGATCGAGCACCTCCCACGGGAATCCGGCCATGACGTCCACGGCGTCGGCTCCGCCGACCCCGACCGCCGCCATGCCCAGGCCCCCCGCGTTCGGCGTGTGCGAGTCGGTGCCGATCATCAGGCCGCCCGGGAAGGCGTAGTTCTCGAGAACGACCTGGTGGATGATGCCGGCCCCCGGCTGCCAGAAGCCGATGCCGAACTTGGCGCTGGCGGCGCGCAGGAACTCGAACACCTCGCTGTTTTCCCGAAGCGCGGCCGGCAGGTCGGCCGAGGCCCCGGCGCGCGCCTGGATCAGGTGATCGCAGTGCACGGTCGTCGGAACCGCGGCGCGCTTCTTTCCCGCCTGGACGAACTGCAACAGCGCCATCTGCGCCGTCGCGTCCTGCATCGCCACCCGGTCGGGACGCAACATCAGGTAACTCTTGCCCGGCTCCAGGTCGGCCGCCTGCGGATCGTTCAGATGCCCGAAGACGATCTTCTCGGCAAAGGTCAGGGGGCGGTTGAGGCGGCGCCTCACAACCTCGAGGTTTTTCTCCATGCGCTCGTAGATCGATCGGACGTACTCGGGGGTGCTGTCGATGTGGTGCATCGCGGAATCTCCGCAATGATTATAGTCCGCCCCGGCGCAAAGCCCCCGCCGCGGTCCGGCTAGAACAGGGGCATCTGCCTCGCCTCGCCCAGCGCCTCGTCGAACGACAGCCCCAGATGCGGAAACACCTGCTCGGCGATCGGTCGGATCTGCTTGTCCACGTAATGCGCGTGGTCGATGGGCGCCGCGACCGCCCCGGCCGGCTGCGGGCCCGACGTCGTCATGACGTATTCGACCAGCCCCTCGACCGGTCCCTCCACGAGGCGGGCCGCTTTGACGTGCGGCGGCGTCGTCGCGGTGTACTGGTGGAGCCCCTTGCGCAGCGCCTTGCGATAGACGAGGTGCGCGTCGTGCCTCCCCTCCCTGAGACCAGCCACGAAGTCGCGCGTGTAGGCCAGCACCTCCTCGCCCGTGGCACCACGGAACAGCCTCTCGAACAGTCCGCGCTGGTAGATCTTGCTCAGCTCGGTCCAGTCGCGGCGCACCACTTCCATCCCGACGAAGACCACCCTCCCCGCTCCCCCGCCTTGGTCGCGCACCAGACCCGCGTAGCGCTTGCGCGCACCCGCCGTTCCACCGCGCATAGAGGGGAGGAAGAATTTCAGGAACAGCGCCTCGAACTCGAGCTCCAGACGACTGTCGACGTCCCAGCCGCGCCTGATCTCGTCGCGCAGGTCGGCGTTGATCCGGTCACGCAGCTCGCTCGCCAGTCGCATCGCCTCCCGCTCGGGGTCGGAAGCTTCGAGCGACGAGGCGACGAACAGCGAATCGGTGTCACCGTAGAGGACCTTGTGCCCCAGCGCCTCGACGCGATCGCGCGTCCAGTGCAGGACCCACTGGCCGAAGTGGGTGATGGCGTTCGCGACCGGCAGGGAGAAGAAGCGGCAGGCGGGGGTCGCCAGGACGCCGTAGAACGAGTTCATCAGGATCTTCAACGCGTGTGCGCCGATCGCGTCGCCGCGCTTCTTCGCCTCGTCGCGCTGCGGAAACAACCGCTCCAGAAGATCCGGGAGGATCCCCGGCTCGCGGCGGAAGAAGGCGCCGTTCGGGGCCCGGATCAGGTGATCCCTTTCGTCATGCGGCGGATCGGGCACCAGCCCGAGCGGATCGATGTTGAAGGTCCTTATCAGGCTCGGGTACAGGCTCTTGAAGTCGAATGACAGGACGTTTTCGTACAGTCCGGGCAGCGGCTCCAGGACCGCGCCCCCGGCCACCGTCTCGTCGACGGCGTCCTCCCCGCCGGCCGCCGCATCGGAGGACCCCACGTTCGGCGCCACCCGCCCGCGCTTCCTGAGCTCGTGCAGGTAGAGAAAATCGAACGACGCGATGCTCGCGCCGACGCGGTCGAGCGGCATGCCGGTCAGAAGGCTCCTGTGGATCGCCAGGTCCAGGAGGCGCGCCTTCTCCAGGATCGCCAGGACCAGCCGGGCATCGGCCAGGTTGTACTCGACGAACAAGGGCAGGTTGTCGCGGAAGGTGCGCTCGATCGCCTGCGCCCGATCGCGCCCCGACATCTCCTTTTGAGGACCGCCCAGATCGACCTTCCCCTCACCCAGCAGGGAGCGCGCCGCCGTGTCGAGACGGTAGTCCTCGAGTCGCATGAACGACGACTTCATCAGATCGATGCCGTCCAGGACCAGGCGCCCCGTGATGTCGGCGCGCGATCGGCCCCAGAACGTGCGCTCCCGGATCACGCGCACGGCGCCCGGCGCGCGTCCCACCTCGAACGGCACGCCGAGGGCGCGCGAGCGCGCCAGCAGGACGTCGAGATCGAAGTCGATGACGTTCCAGCCGGTGAGGACGTCGAAGTCGATCTCCCGCAGGCGCGCGAACAGCGCGCGCAGGAGCCCCTTCTCGTCGCCGCACGAGACCACCCGGCCTTTCGTCCCATACGAGCCAAGCTCCCTGCGGACGATCTCCTCGGGAAGAGTCAGAAGGACCTCGGCCACTCCCGGTCCGGCGAGCGCCGCCGAATAGATCCTCTCGCCCCGCGGATCGGTCTCGAGATCGATCGACAGGACCCTCAGCAGCTCGGGCGCGGGGCGGAAATCGGACGGCCGGACCTCCGCGGCGTCGAACAGGACGTCGACGGAGTAGGGCGGGGCGCCGGCGCGCTTCGGCTCGCTCCCCTCGGCGGCGCCTTCGATCTCGACGGCACCCTTGATCCCCCGATCGATCAGGTACCGCATCGCGAACCGGACGTCCGCCTCGAACACGGGGACGCCGGCGTTCTGCAAAGCATCCCGAAGCTGCGGAGTCTGGTCCGGCGCGTCCACCTCGATGCACATCACCTCTTCGCCGCGCATGGTCCTCAGTCCGGTCGGCGACTGACGCGCGGCGCCGCGCCCCCGCGCCGGCTCCGCATCGGCCGCCCGGATGAAGAAGTACGGGACGAGGCGGCGATCGCGCGCCAGAAACGATCGGCCGTCCTCCAGGCGTCCGAACAGGTGCACCACGGGCCGGCCGGCATCCAGTCTGTAGGTGGGATGAAGGATGAAGCCTCTCACGGATCCCTCGACATGGACCGCTCCTCGGACCGCGCGCTGACGGGGGTTGTCGAGATGATACACTGGGCCTCGTGCACAATCCCCAGGTTCCCGAGACCCTCGAAGGCTGGAGCGTTCTGCACCAGATGTTCCGCATCCGCTGGGACGCCTGGAAGTTGACCGCGCGCGACCGGCGCAAGAAGCTGGCGGACGAGGCGGCGGCGCTCCTTTCGCCGCTCGAGGGGAGGAAGGAGGGTCCCTCGGCCCTGGTGCAGATCCTCGGGCACAAGGCCGACCTGATGTTGATCCATTTCCGGAAGAGCTTCGACGAGCTGAGTCAGATTCAGCTTCGGGTCGCGGGGCTGGGGCTGCACGAGCATCTCGAGGCGACCTCCTCCTATCTGTCGATTGTCGAGCTGGGGATGTACGAGATGACCGCGAAGATCCACGAGGATCTGAAGGGTCGAGGACTGAAGTCGGGGACGGATGAATTCGACAAGGCGTTCGACGAGGAGATGGCGAAGCAGCGCGAGCGCGTGATCGGGCGGCTGTTTTCGGACATCCCGCGGCGCCGCCAGGTCTGCTTCTATCCGATGAACAAGCGCCGCGGCGAGGTGAAGAACTGGTACACCGTGCCGTTCGAGAAGCGCGCCGCGATGATGCGCGAGCACGGTCTCATCGGGCGGGCCTATTCCGGTCAGGTCACCCAGATCATCTCGGGCTCGATCGGCCTCGACGACTGGGAGTGGGGGGTCGATCTTTTCGCCGACGACCCGCTCGTCTTCAAGAAGCTGATCTACGAGCTGCGCTTCGACGAGGCGAGCGCCGACTACGCCGAGTTCGGGCCGTTCTACGTCGGTCTGCAGTTCGCCGCCCGCGAGCTGCCCTCACTCCTCGAAGGCCGGACGCCCACCCTCTAGTCGTGGTGCGCCAGGTTCACTTGCGCCCGTTCATGAGGTCGAAGAGTGCCTCCCGGCTGTCGAGATTGACTCCGGAAAGCAGTCTTCCCTTCTCGGACCTCCACTGCAGCCGGTAGTGGCCACGC
>DATFVU010000082.1:0-25807 GCA_035260145.1 Candidatus Polarisedimenticolia bacterium
GGAGAGGTGGCGACCTCGAGCACCTCCAGGAGTCCCGCCTGTCGCAGGCGGTCCATGACGCGCGAGCCGAACCCGGGCCCGCAGCGTCGCCTCAGATCCGACATCTTGATCAGAGCACCGCGCTCGGAGGCGAACTCCGACACGACCTCGAGGATCCGTCGCGCCATCGGGTCGGAGAGCACGCGCGGCAGCGACGCGCTCGTGAGGCCACCGCGAATCACCTCGAGCGCCGAGCGGCCTGCGTCCTCTATCGACACGACCCGCTCGACGTCGGCCTTCATGCCGGGCAGGGCGGATCGAATCATCTCGCCCAGGGAGGCCACGTAGTAGTCGGCCGCGAAGCGCGCCAGGGCGAGGACCCCGGCATCCAGGACAGGCTCCGGATCGAGAACGTCCTCGATCGGCTTGAGCGGGACGGAGGCGTCGCCGGGGTCCTCCGACCGATGCACCTCGAGCAGGTATCCGGTCAGCTTGCGGCGCCCGAACGGCACGAGGACGCGCACCCCCGAGCGGCAGCGGGGGGCCAGCGCGTCGGGGACCGCGTAGGAGAACAGGCGTCGCACCGGCCGCGGGACCGCGACCGACGCGACGAGGAGACTCATTCCGCCTTCTTCAGCTCGGCCATGACCTTCTTCATGTCGTCCCAGACCTCCCGCTTGGCGGCCGGATTGCGCAGCAGGTAGGCCGGGTGGAAGGTCGGCATGACGCGGATGCCGTCGATCTCAAGGAACGTTCCCCGGAGCCGCGTGATCGTGTCGCGGGTGCCCAGGACGGTCTGCGTGGCGGGCGTGCCGAGGCAGACGATCACGCGCGGCCGTATCGCCTTGATCTGCTGGAACAGGAACGGCGAGCATGTCGCGATCTCGTCCGGCAGCGGGGTGCGATTCTCCGGAGGCCGGCACTTCACGACGTTCGCGATGTAGACCTCATGCCTCTCCATCCCCATCGATTCGATGATCTTCGTCAGGAGCTGCCCCGCCCGCCCCACGAACGGCTCGCCCTTCCGGTCCTCGTCGGCCCCGGGCCCCTCGCCGATGAACATCAGGCGGGCCTCGGGATTCCCGACGCCGAACACGACTTGGGTGCGCTGGCGGCACAGTCCGCAGCGGGTGCAGTCGCCGATGTCGTCCCTTATCAGCGCGAGCGCCTCCGCAGGGGGCGCCTCCGGAGCGCGGATCTCCGCGAGCGGCGACGCCGATCGCTCCCCTCCCCTGCCCCGGCGTCCGGCCATCGGAGAGCGCTGTGGCTCGACCTCTTCGACGCCTCCGAACAGACCCGCCTGTGCGGCGGACCGGCGCTCCTCGCCCCGCGGAGGAGGTTCTTCTTGAGATCGAGCCTCTCCGACCGCAGGGGGAGGGTCATCCGGCCGCGCGACGATGGGGAGGTCGTCCACTCCCAGGAGTTGCAGCCATTCGAGCCGCGCCCGCAGCGTCTGGCGATTGTCCCGAGCGGCCTTCACGATCCTCCCTCCCGCGGCGCCGCGGCCCGCCGGCGCCTCCGTCCCGCGGCGCCGGCGAGAAAGGGTTCCGCCAGATCGAGAATCCTCGCCGCCATCGCCTCCTTGGTCATGATCGGAAGCTCGCTCCTGTTGCCGTCCCGATCGATCGTGAGCGCGCGGTTGGTATCGGCCTCGAATCCCTCGCCTTTCCGGCCGATCCGATTCGCCACGATCAGGTCGAGATTCTTCCGGCGCAGCTTGCCGAGGGCGTTCGCTTCGAGATCGCCGGTCTCCGCCGCGAAGCCGACCAGGACCTGTCCCGGCTTCTTGCGCCGTCCGAGCTCCTCCAGGATGTCGGGCGTCGGCTGGAGTCGCAGGATGACGGCCCGATCCGGGCCCGGCCGCTTCAGAGCCGCTCGTCGCAGCGACTCTTTCTTGATCTTGCGGGACGACCGCTCCTCCGGACGGTAGTCCGCCACCGCCGCCGCCTTCAGGACGAGATCCGCGCCCGGTGCCTGGTTCAGAGCGGCGCGGAACATCTCGTCCGCCGTCGTGACGAGCACCAGGTTCACTCCGGCCGGCGGTGCGAGGTGGGTCGGGCCGGAGAGCAGCGTGACTTCGGCGCCGCGCGCCAGCGCCTCGGCGGCCAGGGCGTATCCCATCCTGCCGGTGGACGGATTGCTCAGGTAACGGGCCGGGTCGAGCGCCTCGCGCGTCGGACCGGCGGTTACGAGGACTCGGCGGCCCTCAAGCGACCGCGAAGTTTTTTTTTAGCGATCGAGAGGGCCGCGTTCACGATTTCTTCCGGCTCGGCCATCCGGCCGATCCCTTCGTCGCCGCAGGCGAGATCCCCCGTCCCGGGCTCGATGACGCTCACGCCGCGCGACTTCAGAACGGCGAGATTGGCCTGCGTGGCGGGATGCTCCCACATCCAGACGTTCATCGCGGGCGCCACGGCCACGGGGGCCGTCACGGCCAGGTAGAACGTGCTCAGGAAATCGTCGGCGATGCCGTGCGCGAGCTTGGCGAGGGTGTCGGCGGTCGCCGGGGCGACCAGGAACAGGTCCAGCCCCCGCGCCAGGGCGATGTGCTGCACGTCGGCGCCGTGCGACAGATCCCATTGACCGGTGATCACCGATTGGCCGCTGAGCGTCTGGAGAGTGAGCGGCGTGATGAACCGCCGTCCCCCCGGCGTCATGATGACGTGCACCTCGGCCCCGGCCTTGACGAGGCCGCGCACCACTTCCGCGGCCTTGTAGGCCGCGATCCCCCCGGTCACGCCCAGCGCGATGCGCGTTTTCGACGCTCCCTGACCGGACGCGGCGCCGTCTTGCCCGCCGGCCGGTGCCTTCCTATCGCGATCGTCCGGCCCGTCAGCTTCCCGGCTCACGCTCGTCCATCCCCGCGCCGTCCGCGGGATAGGTCTCGGTCGTCACCTCGGCGACCTCCTCGACCGCGTACTCCTCGGGGAAGGGTCCATAGCTGTAAGGAATGGCGCCGGCGAGCACTTCCTGCATGGCGACGGTCACCGGTTTGTGGGCCGTCGTCTCGACGCGCGGCCGGGCGCCGCGCTGCAATTGCTTGCAGCGCTCCCCCGCCACGGAGATGAACTCGAACTTGTTTCCGATATTCTCGGTCGCGATCATGGAACCTCCGCAAGAGAGCCGGTCCAGGAGCGGTATTCTAGACGAAAAGGTGCTTCGGATCGAGCCGTCGGCCGAACGGGCCCGGGGCGGCCGGTCGCGGCGTCGGATGGACGGACTAGGAGAGGCCGGCGAAGTCGCGCAGGATCGGGTCCAGGACCGCCCGCCTCAGCGCCGTCCGGCAGCGCGCCGCCAAAGCGATCGCGCGCAGCTGCCGGTAGGCGGCTTCGAAGTCGTCGTTGATGATCACGTAGTCATAGGCGGGACTCTTCTCGACTTCCCCACCGGCCAGTCCCAGTCTGCGGGCGACCTCCTGGGGCCCGTCCGTGCCGCGCTTCTGGAGACGTTCCTTCAGCGCCATCCTGCCGGGGGGCAGGATGAAGATCAGGATCGCCTCCGGGATCATCCGGTGGATGTTCAGGGCGCCCTGCGTGTCGATGTCGAGCAGGATGTCGCGGCCCCGGGCCGCGGCCTCCTGCACCGCCACGGCCGAGGTGCCGTAGAGATGCCCCCCCACCTCGGCCCACTCGATGAAATCCCCCCGATCGCGGCGGCGCTCGAAATCCGGGCGGTCGATGAAGTGGTAGTCCACTCCCTCCTTCTCGCCGGCGCGCGGGGCCCGGGTGGTGAACGAGACGGAAAACTCGATGCCCCGGTCCTCCTGGAGGAGTCGCTTGCAAAGCGTCGTCTTGCCCGCGCCCGAGGGCGCGGAGATCACCAGGACCGATCCGCGCGCCGACCCCGGCGCCCCGGGCGTCCCCGAGCCCGCCGTCATATCGACGTCCCGCACGCAACCCCAGTCAAGAGCTCCTCCCGGACGATCGACCCGGCCTCACTCCAGGTTCTGCGCCTGCTCGCGAATCTTCTCCACCTCCGCCTTGATGACGAGGGCCTGCTGGCAGATCGGCAGCGCTTCCGCCTTGGACGAAATCGTGTTCGCCTCGCGGTTCATCTCCTGCATGATGAAATCGAGAGTCTTGCCGATGGGACCGCCCGGTCGGGCGAGCGTCTCCTCCATCTGCTTCAGGTAGCCCTGAAGCCGGACCAGCTCCTCCGTGATGTCGGCGCGCCCCGCCAGGAGGGCCACCTCCTGGGCCAGGCGACCCTCCTCGACGACCCGGCCGCCGTCGAGCAGGACCGCGAGCCGCTCCTTGATCCGGCGCGCGTACGACTCGGGAAGGCCGCGCGCCTCCGCCTCGATGCGCGAGGCGGCTTCGCGAATCGTGCGCAGGCGGTCGTTCAGATCCTCCACCAGGCGACGTCCTTCCGAGGCTCGCATGGTGTCGTAGGCGTCGAGCGCCGCCCGCATGGCCTCGGTCAGGACCGCCTCCACCACGCCGTCATCCGGCGCGGCGCCGGCCTGAATCGACACCACGCCCGGCAGGCCCAGGACCGTCTCCAGGCCGACGCTGCCCCTGAGGGCGAACTCCTTCTTGAGGGAGGCGGCACCTTTAAGATATTCGGCGACGAGACTCTCATTGACCACGACGCGTGCGGGGGACGGGAGCGACGAGACGATCGCCGTGACGATGTCGATCCGGGCACGCGTTACCCGCGCCTGAATCAGGGCGCGGAGGCGCGGCTCCAGCAGGCCGACTTCGCCGGGGAGTCTCATCTTGATATCCAGGAACCTGTGGTTGACCCCCTTCAGCTCGACTCGCGCCGCCACACCGTTGCGCTCCGCCGTCCCCTGCCCGAAGCCGGTCATGCTTTTCACCTGGACCCCATTCCGCTCGGATGACATCCGGTTCCGGCCCGCCTTCCCGCGTCAGGCGACGCGCGTGCGTTCGCGCGCGCCGATCATATCCCAGGCGCTGCGGGCGACCCTGTCGATAGCCCCCGGCGCGCCCAGTCTCGAGCGCACCCCCGAGAGATCGCGCCGCATCGTCGCGGCGACCGTCGGATCGGTCAGGATGCGTCGGAGCTCATGGGAGATCCTCTGCGGGGTGCACTCCCCCTGCACCAATTCCGGAACGATGCGCGATCCGGCGATCAGGTTCGGCATCCCCACGTGCGGCACGTCCGAGATCAGACGGGCCAGCGCGAACGTCAGCGGGTTCATCCGATAGACGATGACCATCGGAACCTCCAGGAGCGCGGTCTCCAGCGTCGCCGTCCCCGAGGCGACCACGGCCGCGTCGCACGCCGCCACGGCGTCGTACCGGTCCTCGCCCAGAAGGACGCATCCGAGATCGGCTTTGCGATCGCCCGAGGCCTGCGCTTCCCGACGCTCTTCGCGCACGATGCCCTCGACCGCGTCCCTGGCCAGGGTCGGGGCGATCGGGATCAGGAACTGCAGATCGCGGAACTCCTCGCGCAGCCGCCGCGCCGCGGCCAGCATGATCGCCAGATGGGCGCGCAGCTCGTTCATCCGGCTGCCGGGCAGAAGGGCCACGGTCGGCCGGAGAGGATCGAGTCCGGCGGGCCTGAGCGTCTGCTCCCGGGTGCGGGTGGTCCGGACGAGGTCCAGGAGCGGGTGCCCCACGAATTCCACCGAAACGCCGGCCTTCCTGTACAACTCCTCTTCGAACGGCAGGATGACGAGCATGCGGCGGACGACGGTCGCGATTCGCCGCACGCGCCCCTTGCGCCAGGCCCAGACCTGCGGGCTGACGAAATAGAGGACCGGGACGCCTGCCCGCCGGGCCCTCTGCGCGAGCCGAATGTTGAAATCGGGGTAATCGATCAGCAGCGCCAGGTCGGGCCGCTCCTCCGAATCGATGAGCCCGCGGGCCTCGCGGTAGGCGTTCCAGATGGCGCGGGCGCTCCCGAGAACCTCGAGGAAACCGGTCACGCCGATGAGCCCCGCGTCGCCCAGCGGTCGAAGTCCTGCGGCGCGCATGGAGGGCCCGCCGATCCCGATGAACTGGACGCGACCGTCCCAGGCCTCGTTCTCGCCGCCGCCGGTGGCGTTCCTCGCCGCCTGGCGTTCCGCCTTCCCCTGCATCGCCCGCATGACCAGGCTGCCGTAGAGATCGCCGGAGGCCTCGCCCGCGACGATCAGCACGCGGGCGCATCGACCGGTCACGGCGCGCTCCGGGGCGGTACCCCGGCGACGGCCGCATGACCATGGCCGTGTGACCGGGCCTCCGCCTCCTCGGTGAGGCGATCGAGGGCCTGCTGCAGGGCCTGGCGCTTCACCTCCATGCCCTGGCGGCCGGCGTCCGCCGGCACTTCGATCGGCTCACCGTAGGCGATGACCGCGCGCGCCAGCGGGAACGGGATCTGGAACGCGTCCCAGGACCGAAGGTTTTTTTTTTAGAGGCCGCGAAGGCGACGGGCACGATGGGCGCGCGTCCCAGGCGGGCGGCTTCGATCACTCCCATCTGCACCCGATGACGGGGACCGCGCGGCCCATCGGTGGCGAACGCGATGTCCCGGCCGCCCCGCACGTGGCGGATCATCTCCTTCAATCCCGCCACGCCTCCCCGTCCCGTCGAGCCCCGTACCATCTGATGCCCGAACTTCTCCAGCGTGCGCGAGACGTATTCCCCGTCCCGGTGAAGGCTGCTCAGGACGACCAGCTTGCGGCCGTAGGCCTGCCCCAGATAGGAATAGGTCATCATCAAGAGTTGGTCGTGATAGAAGGCGTGCACGTAGGGTCGCTTCGCCTCATGCAGATCGAGGACGACGCGATCGCGGACGACGGTCCAGCGGAGCGTCCGGTGAAGGAAGCGCACCAGAGTGCTCGCCAGGATTGGTCCCAGCCAGAGTGAGAGTCGACCGCCCAGCGCTCCCTCCTTCGCCGCTCGTCATCGCGCCGGCGCCCCGGCCGGGCATTATATCAACCGGACAGAGCGCCTCACGCCGGCACGCGGCGGGACGGCTGAAATCGATCGAGAACACCCCACAGCCCGTACGACGCCACGAGGAGTATCACCGGGTCGGCCGGAGAGCGAATGCGTCCATCGGCCCAGTAGATGGCGGCCGTGAGGGTCACGGCCAGGACGGGAGCGAGAAGCGGCAGGATGCGCCCGTCCCGGCACCGAATGGCCAGGAAAAGACCCGCGGCAAAGAGGCCCAGGACGGGCAGGAATGCCAGGGGAGCGAGCCATCGCTGCAGGGCGGAATCCAGCTCGGGGAACGGATTCCACAACCTCAAGAGTTTGCTCCCGACGAGCGCCGGCATGTCGCCCGGCGATGTCCTCATGTAGTGGAGCGCGCGCTCGAAGTACACGCGATCTTGCTCCGTTTCGGGCAGCCGGGAGACCGCCTCATCCCTTTCCCTTCCACCGGGGAGAAATCGGCCGCGCAGTCCGGGATCGGCCGCAACGATCGCATTGTTCCCCTCCCATAGGACAAGGCCGCCCATGGTGGTGAGCGGCACGAACCGCCCGTGCACGCGATAGTTCCGTACTCCCCAGGGAAGCAGGACAAGACAAAACACCACGAGAGCGACGGCCGTGCGCAGCCACCGGCGCCCCGGGACGCCGAGAAGCCAGAGGAGACCCAGGGGAAGCAGGAATCCCATGTTGGGTCGGGTCAATGTTGCAAGCGCGCTCAGGCATGACCAGCCCGCGGTCCAGCGCAGCGAGTCTCGGGCCCTGGTGAGGGCGGCGATCGTGGCGGTGGTCAGAAGCGCGCATAGAGGCTCCGACACGAGACTTCCCGTCCAGAGGATGGCGTGCGGGTACACGGCGCAGGCGAGCGCGGCGGTGACGCCGATCCGAGCGCCGAGCCAGGAGCTTCCGAGAGTGAGCAGCACCGAGCAGGTCAGCGCCCCCACGACTGCCTGCGTGACCCGGGCCGCCGGCCAGCTATGTCCGACGAGAGAGTAAACGCCGGCGAGGAGGATCGGAAAGCCCGGGGCCCGTCTCGAGCGGTACCCCTCCGCGTCCACGTACGGCCCTCCCTGCGTCAGGCGCGTCGCGATGCTGTCGTACAGGAGGGCATCGTCCCGGGGCGGCGTGGCCAGACCCACGACGCCCGTCTGGAAGGCCAGACGCGCCGCGAGAGCGAGAACGAAGACCGCCGCGTGAACCCACAGCCGGCGCCTCCCGCGGAGACTGTCGGGGGCCGACCCGGCGACAGCGGACATCGCGAATGATGGTATAGTCTCGCCCCGCATCATGGAGGTGTCACGAGCGCCCATGAGTTCTTCCTCACGCCGCGCGCGTCGATCCGCGTCCCGCCGCCCACCCCGAATCCTCATCACAGGCGGCGCCGGGTTCATCGGCTCCCACCTTTGCGACTTCTTCCTGGCGAAGGGCTGCGAGGTGGTCTGCGTGGACAACCTCCTCACGGGAACCACCGACAACATCGCTCATATTCGCAACGTCCGGTTCAACTACATCCATCTCGACGTCACCAACTATATCTACATCGATGGTCCGGTGGACTCGATCCTTCATTTCGCCAGCCCCGCGAGCCCCAGAGACTACCTTGAACTGCCCATTCAGACACTGAAGGTCGGCTCTCTCGGCACCCACAAGGCGCTCGGACTGGCGAAGGCCAAAGGAGCCAGATTTCTCCTGGCCTCCACATCCGAGGTCTACGGGGACCCGCTCATCCACCCGCAGAAGGAATCCTACTGGGGAAATGTCAATCCGGTCGGCCCGAGGGGCGTGTACGACGAGGCGAAGCGCTTCGCGGAGGCCCTCACCGTCGCCTATCGGACCTTTCACGGCGTCGACACGAAGATCGCGCGCATCTTCAACACGTACGGGCCGCGCATGCGGCTCAACGACGGGCGGGCGATCCCCGCGTTCATGTCCCAAAGTCTCACCGGAAAGCCGGTGACCGTGTTCGGCGACGGCAGCCAGACGCGATCGTTCTGCTACATCGATGACCTGGTGGATGGCATTTACCGGCTTCTGATGTCGTCCCACCACGGCCCCGTCAATCTGGGCAATCCGCGCGAGCTCTCCTTGCTCGAGATGGCGCAGAAGGTCATCCACCTCACGGGGTCCCGCAGCCGCATCGTTCACCGTCCCCTTCCCGTCGACGACCCCAAAGTGCGCCAGCCCGATATCACCCTCGCCACAAAACATCTGGGATGGAGCCCCCGCGTGGGGCTCGACCAGGGGCTGAAGCGCACGGTTCGTTATTTTCAGGAGCGCCTGCGCCCGTCGAAACGCCGCCGCTCGCCCGGCCGGTCCGGCCGATCGTAGCGGGCTGCCTCGCTTTTCAGCTACGTCTTTCGGATGACGGCGAGCAGGTGGGACCGAAGAGGCGGGACCTTCTGCAAGGCGCGACAGGCCGCGTCCGACAGTCTCTCGAACAGCCGCATCAACTGCGGGATTGGCGTGGTGCTTCGCACCTTGACGAGGGCCCCCGCGAACGCCCCGCGCAGCTCCGAGGCCGTCAGGGGGCGGGTGTTCCGGTTCCAGGGGTTGGGATAACGGGTGTCGTAGGAGAGGAACAGCCCTCCCGGAGCGAGAACGCGGTCCACCTCTCCGAGGATCCGTTTCCTCCAGCTGGCGTCGAGCACGCTGGAGATCATGGTCGACTGATAGACCAGGTCGAATGAACCGGCGCGGAACGGCAGCCGGGAGGCATCCGCCTGGATCGACGCGAGCCAGGCGTGCGAGGCCCGGGCCGCGCGCGCGAACTCGGGCAGCAGATCCACGGCGACGATCCGGTCGGCCCGGAATCCGAGACCTCGGAAACGTTCGCAGTCGGCCCCACCGCCCGCGCCCAGATCGAGCAGGCGGGCGGTCTCGACCCGTACCCCTTCCTCCCCGAGCACGCGGGTGATCTCCTGCCACTTGTGCTCGAGCTCGAAGCGCGCCGCCGCGCCCGACCAGATCCGTCTGTAGCGGGGATCGGAATCGTAACCGCGATAGACTGACTGAAGCCGCGCCTGCTCCGCCAGGCCTTCGCTCACGACGCCCGGCGAGGCCCTGCCATCCTGATCCATCGGTCCCGCCGCCGCGTCTTATCCGACGATCCGGGTGATCTTCTCGGCGGCACCCGGCTCCTCGGTTCCGAGGGCGGGGGATGATCTGCTCTTCTTGCTCTTCCTGGAAGCCGACGTCTCGCCGTAGTAGTAATAGCCGACGTAATAGTAGTCCTTGAAATCCGAGCGGTGCACGTCGATGCTATTGAGCACGCCGCCGATGACGTTCGGGTTGACCTTGCGCAAATCGGAGACGCATCGCCGGATCAGATCCTTGTCGTTCTCGTTGTGCTTGACGACGAACGTGACCATGTCGCAGAGTGACGCCAGGATCGTGGCGTCGGCCAGCGAAACCGCGGGCGGCGAATCGATGAATACCCAATCGAACTCCTCGCGCAGCTCCTTGAGGAGACGCTTGAAGCGCTCCTGACCGAAAACGTCCGCGGGATTCGGAGGGATGGGCCCACTGGTGAGCGCGTGCAGGTTGGGCACCTCGGTCGCCTTGATATAGTTCCGCCAATCGTCCCCCTCGGTCGACAGGATGTAGTTGGTGATTCCGTGATCCCGTCCCAGCTTCAGCCACTGGTGGACGGTAGGCCGCCTCAGGTCGCAATCGATGATGACGACCTTCTCGCCGGCGTTCGCCAGAGTCCTCCCCAGATTGACGGTGGTGCAGGTCTTTCCCTCCTGCGGGCCCGCGCTCGTCACGAGAACCGCGTTGGCCGCGCGCGACTTTCGCGAGAAGAGGAGACTGGTCCGCAGGGTCTGATAGGCCTCCCGGACCGCCCGCCGCGTTTCGTCGGAGTCGCGCGGCACGATGGCGAGAATGTTCAGCTTGAGATAGCGCTCGACGTCTTCCGAGGTGCGGACGGTGTTGTCCATGTAGTCCAGGAAGAAGACCGTTCCCACCCCGAGGAGGAGGCCCAGGATGATCCCGATGGCCATGTTCAGCACCGGCCGGGGCTTCACGGGGGCCTTCGGGAGGGGCGCTTCGTCCAGAACCCGAAGATTGTTGTTCAGCAGGCTCGCGCTGAGATCGATTTCCTTGACCCGGGCGCTGATCAGATCATAGATCCGCCGCGTGTCGACCGCCTCGCTGCGCATGAGCTCGAAGGTGGTCGCTTTCTCGTTGACCCGCAACGACTCGGACCGGGTCGAGTCGATCGCCGCCGCCAGCTTCGTCTCTCGATCCTTCAAGAGCGCGTAGTCCGTGCGCAGCCCGCTGATGATGCGATCGATCTCGGAAGCCATTTTCTGGCTGGTCTTGTCGATCTCGCTTTGTTTCTCGAGAACTTTCACGTGCTTTTCTCTGTACGTCACGAGCAGCTTCTCGAGATCGCGTTCGAGACCCGCTTTCTCGCGGTAGAGATCGCGGACGACCGCGTCGGCGCTGATCACCGGGATCGTTTCGAACGAGCCGCCGCTCTGCCGTATCTCGTCGATCCGTTTGAGCACGCTCTCGATCTCCGACCGCTTGACCTGAGTGTCCGTAAAGTCGGCCTGCAGGGTGGAGAGTCGGTCGTTGGTGATCTTCTGCTGGTTTTCCGGAACATAGAGGTTGTCCTTCTCCGCCAGCTCGAAGCTGCTGCGCTGCGTGTTCTGCAGCTTCTCTCTCAGGGGCGCCACCTCGCTGAGAAGAGCCTTCACGGCTCTCGTCGTGGCCTCGATGGAAAGGTCGAGATTTCGATCGACGTACGCGTCGGCGATCGCGTTGACCCAGATCTGGACCTCCTGGGGGCTGGGGCCCTCCAGGGTTATTTCCACGATCCCGGTATCCTTGATCGGCACCACCTGTACCATACTGGCGAAGGCGCCGACGGGATCGGAGTTCTTCTTGAACAACGGATGGTTGTAGAGATCGAGCTTGTCGAAGACCCGCTGCGCGACGTCACGGCTCTTGATGATTTCATACTGCGTGTTGAAGTAGCGCTCCTCGGCAAACCACCCGTAGTTGCCCGAGCCGAGCTCGGAGACGTCTGCGACCGGAGCGACCTTGCGCGCCTGCGGCGTGATCTCGACCGTCGCCCTCGCGCGGTAGATCGGCTTTTGAGTGAACGTCCCGATGGCCACCAGCGTGACGACCACCACGAAGATGCTCAGGACGGTCCAGCGCCCTCGCACGACGGTGCGCCAGTAGTCGAGCAGATGGACGTCTCGCTTTTCCTCAGGAGTTGGCAGGTTGTTCGACATGTCGTAATCCTATCACCAAAGTCCCTGTTTGCAAGGTGTTTGTGGGAGGGCCGCTCTAGAAGACGCGCCGCGATACGATAATGAGATCGTTCGGCTTCAGCGGGATGTCCGCCGCCTTGCCCGATTCGATCGCTTTCAGGTTCACGCTCACTTTCTGCTGGACGCGATCGCCCTCGGTGCGGAGCAGCACGACGTCCTTGCGGTTCGCGAACTGTGTCAGTCCTCCGGCGAAGGTGATCGCTTTCAGCACCGTCATCCCCTTCTCGAGGAAGAATGGCCCCGGCTTGGCCACCTCACCCCGAATGTAAAAGACGTCCTTCTCCCCGACCGTGACGATGTCCCCCGGAGATAGGGCGAAGTTCACCTCCTGGTTGTCCGCGGAGAACAGGCTACCCCTTTCCACGACGATCTGCCGGGCCTCGGCGCCCGGATGATCGCGGTGCGTGATGATCACTCTCTCTCCCGCCTCCTTCGTCGGCCCCCCCGCTTCGGCCACGAGGTCGATGACGTGCATGTCCCGTTTCAGGAGATACTTTCCGGGGGTTCTGATTTCGCCGAGAATCGTCACCCACCGACTCTGCGATTCCTTGACCTCCACGCCGACCTGAGGGTCGACGAGGTAGTCCTTGCCGAGGGCCTTGGTGATTTCCCCGTCCACCTCCGACGGCGTCTTTCCCACAACCTGAAGGTCGCCGATGAGCGGATAAGAAAGGGTGCCGTCGGTGCGAACGTCCACGACCCTGTTCAGATCCTCGTGCCCGAAGACGCTGATCTCGAGCTTGTCGCCGACGCCGATGCGGTATTCGTCCCGATCGCCCGCGACGCCGTCCAATGAAGCCCGGCGAGTGAACCGGATCTCCAGACCACCGGCCGACTGCTCGACGCTCGACAGATCCCCCTCGCCCAGCTGGAACCGCACGCGAACCCCACCGGACGCCCCGGCCGATTCGATGCGTGCCTGCCGGACCAGGCCCCCGTCGAGCGCGTAACGCTCCTGAAGACGGCTCACGGCGCCCGGGAACTCGACGATCACTTCGCGCGCGGCCCCCGGGGACACGGTGCATCGGAAAACAGTCGCAGACGTCTTGATCTGAACGGACAGCCCCGCCGATGAGGCGTCGAACTTGAGATCCTGGATCTCGTGTGCGGCCGGCGGGGACTCGGCCCCCCAGGCCGCGCACGCCCACGCCGCAACGCAAACAACCCAGAGGGCTCTCCCGCGCATGCTCACCGCCACCCCATCTCGATCCTGAAAAAGACCCGGTCCACGTCATAGTGAAATGGGTCGAAGAATTGGCCTTGACTCACCTGTTCGATGTTCGAATGACGTCGGTCGTTATTATAGCCGATGAAAATGCCCAGTCTCTGACGTGGCCTGTATCCGACGCCGATCTCGAACAGGGAGGCCCGGTCATTTCGCTTCACGCCCATCGACGGGCACTCCGGAGGACCGCCAGGCTGCGGAACGCAGAACAGCCTTTCCAGGCCGTCGATCAGGTCGTTATTGTTGCAGTCGGAGCTGTCGGGAATCCGGTCACCGTCGCAATCCTCGGTGAACGGTGTGTCCGGGCGCACCGACAGGTCCAACCCTTCCGGATAGGCGTTGTTCCGAAAGGTCCCGGCGATCTCCCAGTAGACGCTGCTGCCGATCTGATGCAGGAATCTCACGCTGATCTGATCGTTGAGATAGTAGGGCTGATCGAGGAAGAAGGACTGATAGGGCGCATGGCCGACCGTCACGGAGAGGTTGCTCGTTTCGCTGAGCTGCAGGGAGGCGTTGATGTCGGCCACCATGCCGCCAAAATTGCCCGTAGACCCCCCCGTGAACGCAAGATTCTGGTATCCGACTCTTGCAGCGGTCGTCACCTCCTGGTTGAAGGCCCGGGTCCCCCCCACGCCCAGCGTTTTACCTCGCGAGTCCACATCCTGGAAGAGGAAGGAGGCCCGATCCTGTTCGTTGTCCTCGATCGCCGCGAACCCGTACACGGTATCCGTCATCGAGAGGCGATAGTTGTAGCGACCCTCCATGCTGTCCCGGGTGTAGCCCTGAACCGCGATGTCGGCGACCACGTCGTAGTGCACGCGGCTGTGTCCCAAGACATACGACACGGATTGTCGGGCCCCTATGTCGAGGTCGGCCTGCAGGGAGGGTTCGTTCGTCGTGAATGGCCGATGACTCACGATCACCTCCCCGCCCGGATCGAACTCCTGGACCTCCTGGATGCCTCGGACGTAATGCTCCCGAATCACCAGATGCAGGGCGCGCCCCACTTGCATAAGCGCCTCGAAGTCGAAGAAATGACTGCGCTCGTTGGGGACCGGCAGGACATCGGTCGTGTAGGCGCGGTAGTAGCCGGTGTAGGCCCAGCGGATCCGGCTCTGCCCAATCGGCAGGTCCATCATCACGCGCGGTTTCACGAGGAGCACGCCGGAGCCGAGGTCAACGGAGGAAGGAAGATCCTCGCTACTGTACAGCACGTTGCTGTCGTTGATGAAATCGATGCTCACGGAGGGGTAGAAGATGAAGCGACCGGCGTTCAGCCCCTGCGAGACCGTCTGGAACGGTCCCGACTGGGCGCTCGCCGGCCGTATTGGACCGAATATCAGAGAGGCGGCCATGAGCAGAAGGAATGTCCCGGCCGCGGGCGGACGGCGCCCCCTCCCGGTCTCTTGCGCCACGCAGTGTCGATGATTCCGGGCCTGCCCGATCGTCCTAGGCCTGGGCATCCACCCGTCTCTTGGCTCCGATGTCCACGATCCTCGATGCCGAGGCGGCCCGGCCCGGGAGCGCCGCCTCCGGCTTGTATTCCGAGACCAGAAACCCCAGCCGTGCCAGGGTCTCTTGGGATCTCCCGTCCAGGGCAGCCTCTTCGAGGCCCCGCATCGCCTCCCATTCCTCCTGCGTCAGGGGCTCCACGCCAGTGAGGACCATGATCTTCTCGTTCGAGGTGCCAAGGGCGTCCTCCGCCTCGTTCTTGAGATCTTCGTGGAGCTTCTCTCCGGGTCGGAGGCCCGTGAAGACGATCTTGATGTCTTCGTCCACTCTCAGTCCCGATAGTTCGATGAGGTTGCGCGCCAAGTCGAGGATACGCACCGGCTCTCCCATGCGCAGCAGGAACGTCTCCCCCCCTTCCCCCATCGCGCCGGCGAGGAGAACGAGTTGCACGGCTTCGGGAATCGTCATGAAATAGCGGGAGGCTTCGGGATGCGTCACGGTGACGGGCCCGCCCGCGGCGATTTGTTTCCGGAAGGTGGGGATGACCGAACCGTCGCTTCCCAGGACGTTGCCGAAGCGCACCGCCATGAACCGGGTCGGCTCGACGCTCAGGCTCTTCACCAGACGCTCTCCCAGCCGCTTGGTGGCGCCCATGACGCTTGTCGGCCGCACCGCCTTGTCGGTCGAGACGTAGATGAAGCGATCCACATGCGTGGCGACGGCGATTTCAGCCAGGGAACGGCTGGCGAGGACGTTGTTCTTCACCGCCTCGATCGGATTCTGTTCCATCAGGGGGACGTGCTTGTACGCGGCCGCGTGGACGACGATCTGCGGCCGCGTTTCCGCGAAAAGCATCGCCATGTGGCGGCGGTCCAGGATATCCCCCACGACGAACGTCAATCCAAGCAGGGGATGCGCGCCTCGGAGCTCCGCCTCGAGGTAAAACAGGCTGTTCTCGTTCCGATCCAGAAGAATCAGGTCCTCGGGTCCCTGAGCGGCGATCTGGCGGGCCAGCTCCCGGCCGATCGATCCCGCGGCGCCGGTCACCAGCACGCGGCGCCCGGTCAGGCTCTGGCGAAGGGCCTTCTGATCGAGGTTGACCACGTCGCGTCCGAGAAGGTCCTCCAGATCCACCAGCCGGATCTGGTTGAGGCGGGCGGCGCCGCGCTGCACCTCGCCCCGCGTGGGGACGGTCCGGAAACCGGCGCCCGCGCGACGGCAGATTTCGAAGATGTTTCTCATCACCGCTCCGGCGGCGCCGGGGATGGCGATGATCACCTCCCGCACGCCGTAGTCTTCGATGATCCGCTCGAGGTCCCGGGTGCTTCCCAGGACGGCGACGCCATGGATCTTGACCCCCTTTTTCTCCGGGTCATCGTCGATGAACCCGATCAAGTTGTACTCCGGATCGGGGTCCTTCATCAGCTCGCGCAGGAGCGCCTCGCCGCTGTCTCCGGCTCCGACGATGAGCGCGCGGCGTCCGGAGCTGCGCTGCCTGGCCGAGAAGAACTCGAAGTGGAACCGGGGCGCAAGCCGGAGGCCACCCGCGAATATCAGGAGGAGGACCGTGCTCATGACCACGACGGCCCGGGAGAGGCCCGTGAAGTCCAGGGCGTAGAACAGCACGATGACACCGAAGGTCCGATAGGCGACCGCCCGCACCAGCCGCAACAGGTCGCTGAGGCCGGCATATTTCCAGTAACTCTGGTAGAGCCCGGTTGCGTAGAAAATCAGCGGAGTCAGAACGAGATCGAAAAGCAGCAGCTCTTTGTTGCGATGGGCCTTGAGGGTGATGTCCGACCAGGCGAAATCGAACCTGAGAACAACCGCCAGCAGGTTCGCGAGAAAAATGCACGCAATATCGCCGGCGACGAACAGCAGTTTCTTGCGGTTCCTGAACAGATACCTCATCTCGCCGATGGCTCCTGGTTCGAGACCTCCGAGTTCGGTCGGAGCGCGTCGTATGAAGGTCTCGCTGCTGACGGCTGGATGAGCCTTATATACTGTGGTATCAAGGCGTTGTCAACAAGAAACCCCGTCCGGTGCCGCTTATTTGCGGGGTTCCCAATACGGCGTGTCCGTCCCAAGGACATATCTCGCGAGCCCTCGGAACCCGGCGATATTGATGACGGTGAAGTAATACGGAAGGTAAAGGGGCGCACCTCCCCGACCGAATCGGCTGGCCAGGAACCCTAGAATGGCGATGCCGTAGAAGGCACCCTGAGCCGCCAGGGCGAAGAGAGACCAGGGGCCCGGAAGAAAGGGAGCCGACAGCAGGAGGGCCCCGAGGGCCGGGCAGCCTACCCAGCGGAGGATGCGGTGCGACAGGCACTGGTAGGCGATCAGCACGCGGCCGCGACCCAGCCCCTGCGCCATCAGCGAAAGCATCGATCGCAATCCGAAGGAGGCGTGCCGCGCGCGCCTGCGCCTCTCGACGTCCTCCCCGGCGGTCTCCTCGGTACAGCGGGCCTCGGGATCGTAGATCGCCAGGTATCCCTGGATGGCGATGCGCACCGGGATGACGTCGTCGCAGAACATGAGAGGGTCGACGGGCTTGAAGAGGTTCCTGCGGTAGGCGTAGATGGCCCCGTTCGCCCCCAGGAGCGAGCCCAGCGAGCTTTCGAGACCCTTGACGACGCCTTCGTAGGCCCAGTACACGCGCTCGCCGCGTCCGGACGGGGTGCCCCGGGGGTTGACGTAGAGCAGGCGGCCGCAAACGCATCCCACGCGACGATCGGCGAAGTGCCGGACGAGCCGGCGGACACTCTCCGGCTCATACATGGAGTTGGCGTCAGACATGACGACCAGGTCGGTGTCCAGGCCGGGGATGACCTGGTTCAGGCAGGCCACCTTCCCCTGCCGCCCCTGCAGCGCGTGGAGAATGACTCCTTCACTCCGGAACTCGCGCGCGATCGTCTCGGTCGCGTCCGTCGATCCGTCGCTGACGACATGGATCGTCAGGCGGTCCCCCGGGTAATCGAGCCCTAGGCTGTTTTCGATCTTGCGGCGGATGATTTTCTCCTCGTTGTAGGCGGAAATGACCAGACTCACCGTCGGCAGCGCGCCATCCCGGGAATGCTTCGATCGATCACCGAGCACGAGCCGGAGCAGCCACAGGCTGAGCGGGTAGCCGGCGTACGACTGGAAAAGGACGGCGGCGGCCAGAAGGAACAACGCCGTCATGTCTTCGATGGAGAAAGGACGGACCTGACCGTGCCGGCCATCAGACGAAGGTCGTAGAGCAGACCGGCCTTCTTGACGTACTCGAGGTTGATCGCCAGCTTTCGGGGGAGGATCTCGCTGACGTAATACGCCTCGCGACGGTCCTCCGCCACGGCACCGAGAAGAGTCTCCTCGTCCCGGAACTGAATCGTCGCGGGGTCGGTCAGCCCGGGTCTCACACGGAGGATCCTTCGTTGTTCAGGAGTGTAGAGGTCGACGTACCGCGCGACCTCCGGGCGCGGACCCACCAACGACATGTCGCCCATGAGCACGTTGACCAACTGAGGGAGCTCGTCCAGCTTGAGGGTGCGCAGGAACCGCCCCAGGCCGGTCACCCGCCGGTCGCCGCACCCCGTCAACAGGAGCCCCCCTCCCGGGCTCGGGCGCATGGTGCGGAATTTGAAGAGTCGGAAGGGTCGGCCCCCGACGCCGATCCGATCCTGCCTGAACAGAATGGGACGACCGGAACTTGCGATCACGGCGACCGCCAGGAGCACGAAGACCGGCGACAGGACCACCAGCGCCAGGGCGCTCAGGACAAAATCGGTTCCTCGCTTCAGACGCCCCCTGCAGTAGGCTTCTCCCCGCTCCGTCATCTCCTGTGCCGCGCGACAAGATCCAGCAGCGTCTCAACGACCCTGCCCTGCGCCTGCAGCGAGAGTCCGGGGTACAGGGGCAGCGATACGGCCCGCGCCGATTCCGCTTCCGTGCGCGGGAAGGATCCGGGCGCATAGCCGAACGTGCGGCGGTAGAAGGAGTGCAGGTGCAAGGGCTGGAAATGCACGCTCGTTCCGATTCCACGCGCCGCTAGAAGCTCCAGGAGCCTGTCGCGGGCGATGCGAAGCACGCCGGGTCGCAGACGAAGCACATAGAGATGCCAGGCATGCGTCGAGTGGGCGCGCTCGACGGGCAGATCGAACGCGTCGCTCGCCCGCAGAAGCTCGCTGTATCGGCGCGCCAGTCGCCGGCGCCTCGTCTGGATTTCACCGAACTTCGCGAACTGTGCCAGGCCGATGGCGGCGGCCACATCGGTCATGTTGTACTTGTAGCCCAGCTCGACGACATCGTAACGCCACGATCCGGCACGCGTGTAACGCCTCCAGGCGTCGCGCGTCAGTCCGTGCAGGCCGAGACGACGGATCCGCGCGGCCAACCGGCCGTCGTCCAGAGTGACCATACCCCCCTCGCCCGTGGCCAGGTTCTTGGTGGCGTAGAAGCTGAAACAGGTCATGTCGGACAGCGACCCGATCGGCCGGTCGCGGTAGCGCGCCCCGAGGGCATGGGCCGCATCCTCGACGACCGGCAGCCGGCGCCGTCGCGCGATGTCGAGAAGCTCCTCCATGTCGCAGGGAAGGCCGGCAATGTGCACGGGCAGGATGGCCCGCGTCCGCCGGCCGACGGCCCGCTCCACGGCTTCCGGGTCGATGTTGAGCGTTTCCGGCACGATGTCGGCGAACACGGGCCGGGCCTTCAGATAGAGGATCGCTTCCGCCGTCGCCGCGAACGTATAGGGACTGGTGATGACCTCGTCTCCGGCGCCGATCCCGGCCGCGGCGAGGGCGAGGTGCATTCCCGCGGTGCATGAGTTGAGGGCGACGGCGTGTCGCGCTCCGACATATCGGCCCACGGCCTTCTCGAACATCGGGACGCGCGGTCCGGTCGTGAGCCAGCCCGATCGGATCGCTTTGGCCACCCCATCGACCTCGCGCCGGTCGGTGAAGGGGCGACAGAATGGAATGTAGGCGGCTCGTCCCCGGGAAGCGTGTCTCGATGCGCGTCCGGGAGGCTCGACCAATCGCTGCGCGCTTCTCGGCACGGCTACTCCGAATGGCCGCGGGCCAGGGCGGTGGTCATGGCAGCGTCTTCTCGAGGGAGTCGCAGGCGTTGTTCGTCACACCCTTGCCACCGTTCAAGCGGGACAACCGGGAGCAGTCCTCCTGCGCTCCGCGCAGGTTCCTGTGTCGGAGGTGAAACTCCAGAAGCACCGACCACGCCTCCGCGACATTCGGATTCAGGTTGGCGGCCGCGACGAATTGCCTCTCCGCCTCCTTGACCTGCCCGCGGGCTTCCAGCGCGGCGCCGAGCGCGTGGAAGATCGTGACTTCTCCATCGGGGGCCTTCTCCCTCGCGGCCTGGAAAGCCACGATCGCGAGATCGAGCTGACCCAGATCCATATGGGCCACTCCGGAATAGTAGTCGGGCCATGGATCCTCCGGGCGGATCGCTGACGCGTGCTGCAACGCCTCCAGGGCATGCGCGGGGTCCTTGCGCCGGAGCCTGATCCCCGCGATCTCCATATAGGGGTCGTAAGAATGGGGGCTCTCTTCGATGGCCCTCAGCAGATAAGGTTCGGCGCGTGCGTCCTGGCCGTGCGCGGACAGCAATCGCCCGGCCTCGAGGAGAATGATGTCGCGGGGAACCAGGGACTCGTCGCGCAACGCGTCTTCGAAACCGCCGATGGCCGCTTCGAGCAGTTCGGGAGCCAGGTCGGGTTTCCAGAGATATCGGTGACTGTCCAGATACGGGAAGGAGGCGACAGAGCGCCGGCAGGACGCCGAGGCCTTCTCCATGGCGCCGAATTCGGTATACAGATCCATCAGGAGGTCGTGGTAGATGAAATTCACCGGCTCCAGGCTGGACGCCGCCTCGAGCTCGGCGATGGCCTTCCTCTCCTCGGGCAACACGTTTTCGAGCGGGTCGTCGGAGAGCGTCGTCAGGTCGAGCACGGTCGCGCGGCGCCTTCGACCCGCCTCGTGCATCGACACGTCCGACGCGAGGGACCAGTTGTAGGCACGGAAGGGCTTCTCGCGCAGGCGCCTCAGGCTGAGCTTGCGCGCCAGAGGAAGGGCCTGTTCGGGCGGGAGAGGCGGGACGATCTTGACGCCCGCTTCGGACTGATCAAGCCCGAAAGTGATGAGCTCGATCAGATCGGTCTCGATGGTATCGGGGTTTCCTCCCCAGGCCAGGGCCCGATGGTACAACGACCAGGCCGCACGATGGTCGTTCCGGAAAAAGGCCCGCTGCGCGCGGACGCGAAGCAGACCGGCCATGGAATCGCGCCCGAAATAGATGCTCTCGGCCACCAGCAAAACCAGGAAACTGCTCACGATCAGCGTTTTCTTGATCACGTGTGGAGCCCCGAATATACGACGACCATGTGATTCTCGCAATCATCCGGGCGTGGCCCGTCACCGCCGCTCAGGGACTGGGCCGGGGGCCCTCCTGGCCCACCTCCCGGTCGAGCGCCACCAAGAGCCCGGCGAGCAGGGCGAAGAGAAAGCCGTTCGAGCCGATCTGAAGATTGAAATCCCCGATCGAGTGAAGTGCGATGCAGAGCAGGGACACCGCGATACCCATGCGCAGGATGTCGAAGGGATGGATTCGGCTCCTGAAGGCCGGCCACCAGTAGCGCCGCACGAACACCACGATTCCGGTCAGACAGAGGACCGCGCCCACGACACCCGTCTCCCAGAGGATCTGCAGGTAGTCGTTGTGCGCCCTGTCCCACCGTCTTGGCGATCCCGGTGGCACGTAGGGGGCGAAGCCGTCCTCGAAGGTGCCGAGCCCCGACCCCACCCAGAGGTAGTGCGGCAATTCGTGGATTAGGCGCTCCCAGAGCACAAGCCTGAGGCGGAGGGAGGCCTCGCCTTCGATGGTGGCGTAGGAAACCAGCTCCCTCTTCCCGCCGGGGCCGATCCAGAGAATGAGGAGAATGACCAGGAGCGGGAGCGCCACGGCCAGGGACCAGGCGACACGGCGCGAACCGATGCGACGCCAGACGATCACGAACAGGATCGCGCCACTCACCACGGTCGAAACGATGCCGCCTCTCGACTTACAGAAGAACAGCGCAACCAGAAGGATGACGGCCATGAACGACGCCAGGGCGCCCCGGACCCAGCGACCGATATTCTCGGCGCCCCGCCCCGGGCCCTCACCGCCGCCTTCCGCCGATGCGGAGCCATGATGTCGACTCCTGCGAATCTCCATCGTATAGAGCGCCAGGCCGATCGACACCGGGATGATCATCTCGACATATCCCGCGAAGTGATTGTGATTGACGAATGGACCGAACGCCATGCCGGCTGGAATCCTGCGGACCCAGTAGATCTTGCCGTTCCAGGTCAGAAATTGGACGAGGGCGAACATCGAAATCAGAAACCCCGTGATGGTGACGGCCCAAAGAAGAAAGACCACGCGCCCCCGCCGGCCCCAGCTTGATGTCAGGAGGAACAGCGCGCCAAACATCGTCAGCAGTCGGACGCGCGACCACGTGTCGCGCGGATTGACGCTCACAGGCCGGTTCTCGGAAAGGGCCGGTCCCCCTGAAATCGCGCCGGCGGCGAGGGCGGTCTCCGCCGTCCCGATCAGCGCGGGCTCACGAGGGCCGGCGTACATGCGGGCCGAACCAGGCGACAGCCGCTGCAGTATCCACGGAGGAAGGGGCAGGGTTTGAAGGGCGCAGAACAGGATGAACAGGGCGAGCGGAAACTCCATTCCCGTCCAGGCATCGCCCGCAGGCCGCGGCCCTTCCCGTTCGGGCCACAGCCTGCCCAGGCAGAAGACGAGCGCCAGGGTCGCCACACCCCACTCCATGAGGGCGATCGCCCAGGGCTCGACCGTCCCGAAGGCGAGGGGCGTGAAGATGATGAGTCCCACGAGCCCCCAGCCCGTCACTCGATCGCAGACTTCGGGGAGCAAACCCATGCCTCGTTCCTACGCGACAGGCGCCTAGCGTTTCGGAAGATGACGAGCGACCGACCGGACCTGCTGAGCCGCCTCGCGATGACAGATCAGCAGGGTGTTCTCCGAGCGGACCGCGATCAGATCGTGGACGCCCACGAAGACCGTGAGACCCGCCTCGTTGACCCCGAGACAGCCCGAGGAATCGACGGCCACAGTCCGCCCGATTCCGCCGTTGTTCAATTGATCGCGCGGCAGGATCTCTCCCAGAGCGGCCCAGTTGCCGAGATCGGACCACCGGAAGGGGGCGCGCATCACCAGCGTTCGACTCGACCTTTCGAGGACGGCTTTGTCGATCGGCGAAGCCGGGACGCGTCGCAGGACGGCGGCGGGCACGGTCCACGCCCCCGTGAGGCGATCGCGCGCCCACGACTCCAGAGGACGCAGGATGTCCGGGCGGTGCCGGCCCAGTTCTTCCAGAATCGACGCCGACCGCCAGACGAAAATTCCGCTGTTCCAGTCATAGCGTCCGCTGCGCACCATGCGTCGCGCCGCGGCCGCGGCCGGCTTTTCGACGAATTCGGACACGCGGCGCACGCGCGGCGCGACCGGGCGCCCGACGGGCCGGATGTACCCGAACCCTGTGTCCGGCCGCCGCGCCGGAATTCCGATTGTCAGCAGCGCGCCGCTGCGCGCCGCGATCCGTGCCGCGTCGCGAATGGCGGAGCGAAACACTCCCACCGGCGCGACGAAGTGGTCCGAAGGCAGGACGACCATGACCCCCTCGGCGCACCGCGACCGAATCCAGAGGGCCGCGGTGGCCACCGCCGCCGCGGTGTTCCGACCCATCTCCTCGAGCACGATCCGGTCCGTGGCCACTTCGGGCGCCTGGCGACGGACCCACTTGCGATGCGCCGCGCCGGCCACCACCAGGACCCGGTCCGGACCCGACACCGGTGCGATTCGCTCATACGTGAGACGGAACGTGCTCTTCCCCCGAAACAGGGGCAGGAACGGCTTGGGGTTGTCGCCCCCCGTCAGCGGCCAAAGGCGCGTCCCGGAGCCGCCGGCGAGGATCACCGCGAAAGTCGGGGGCATCATGTCAGTCGAAAAATCGATAGCGGATGATGCAGGCGACGGCCGCGAACCCGTCCTTCCAGGTGATCTTCTTCCCGGACTCGTACCCGCGGCCATGATACGAAATGGGGACCTCGTAGATTCGGCAGCCGAGATGGGCGACCTTGGCGGTGAACTCCGGCTCGAAACCAAATCGATCCGATTTCAAGACGAGACGCTTGAGCACGCCGGCTCGAAACGCCTTGTAGCACGTCTCCATGTCCGACAGGTTCAGGTTCGTGAACATGTTCGAGAGCATCGTCAGGAAGCGATTGCCGACATAGTGCCAGAAGAACAGCACGCGATGCGTCTCCCCTCCGAACCTCGAGCCGTATACCACGTCGGCCTGGCCATCCAGGATGGGCTTGAGGAGCCTCGAGTAATCGGCCGGGTCGTACTCCAGGTCGGCGTCCTGCACCAGCACGACATCGCCCGTCACCCTTTCAAATCCGGCGCGCAGAGCCGCCCCCTTGCCCTGGTTCCGGTCCTGGAACAGGACGACCACGCCCGGGCGGGCCTCGGCCCGCAGAATCTCCCGCGTCCCGTCCGTCGACCCGTCATCGATCACGATGACCTCTTTCTCCGTCGGCTCCGCCAGAACCCTGCCGAGGATTTCGTGGATGGTGCCCGCTTCGTTGTAGACGGGAATGACGACCGAAAGCTTCATTCAGCGAACCAGGCGACGGTCCGGCGGAGGCCCTCCTCGAGCCCGATCCGGGGCTCGTATTGCAGGTGGCGGCGCGCCTCGTCGATGGCCGCCAGGGAATGGCGTACGTCACCAGGACGTGGTTTGTCGTGCACGGGACGGATCTCCGAGCCGACCACGCGACCCAGGACCGCCAGCAGGTCGAGAAGAGTGGCGCTGGCGCCGCAGGCGACGTTGAAGGCGCGCCCCGCCGCGGCACTCGGCGCCTCGCAGGCATTCAGATTCGCCTGCACGGCATTGTCCACGTAAGTAAAGTCGCGCGATTGCAGGCCGTCGCCGAACACGACGGGGGACGTCGACGATGTGGCCGCCTTGATGAAGTTCGGCACGACGGCCGCGTATTGCGAGGTCGGATCCTGTCGCGGGCCGAAGATGTTGAAGTAACGCAGCGAGACCGTCTCGAGCCGATACAGCCCGTGGAAGATGCCGCAGTAGTACTCACCGGTGAGTTTGCTGACGGCGTAGGGTGACAGGGGCCGGGGCGTCATCGTCTCGCGCTTCGGCATCTCCGGCGTATCTCCGTATACGGAGGACGAGGATGCGTACACGAAGCGGCGCACCCCTGCGTCGCGCGCGGCGATCAGGAGGATCAACGTCCCGCTGGCGTTGACCTCATGACTGGCCAGCGGGTCCTCGACGGATCGCTGCACGGAAGGCAGCGCGGCCTGATGCAGGACGTGGGTGACGCCGCGCATGGCCCGGCGCACCGTCCGCGCGTCGCGAATGTCGCCCTCGATGATCTTGGGCGGCGGCGCCCCTTTCGGTCGGACCGCGAGCGCGGATTCCAGGTTCTTCCGCCGTCCCGTGGAAAAATCGTCCAGGACGACGACGGACTCGCCGCGGCCCGCGAGCGCTTCCACGATGTTCGAGCCGATGAACCCGGCCCCTCCGGTCACGAGATAGCGTCGGGACGGTTTGCTCACCTTCCGACTCCGGTGTATCGAATGCCGAGCGATTTCATGTGCTCGGGCTCGTAGACGTTGCGCAGATCCACCACCACGGGAGATTTCATGGCCTGCCTTAGACGTTCCCAGTCGAGGTTGCGGAACTGATTCCATTCCGTGGCGATGACCAGCGCGTCGCTGCCCGTCGCGGCGCCGTAGGCGTCCTCGGCATAGTCGAGATCGGGCAGGACCTGCCGGCACTCCGGCATGGACACGGGATCAAAGGCGCGCACACGGGCGCCGGCCGCGCGCAGATCGCGGATGATCTTGATCGCCGGTGAGTCGCGGGTATCACTGGTGTTGGGCTTGAA
>DATFVU010000083.1:0-4928 GCA_035260145.1 Candidatus Polarisedimenticolia bacterium
TCTGCATCAGGTACGGCTCGTAAAGTTCCTCGATGGTGTCCCGCTCCTCCCCCAGGGCCGCGGCGATCGTATTGACGCCGACCGGCCCCCCGTCAAACTTCTCCTGGACGGTCAGCAGGATCTTCCGATCGAGCCGGTCGAGTCCGTACCGGTCGACCTCCAGGCGCTCGAGGTGGCGCTCGGCCACGACATCGGTGATCGTCCCATCCCCCTCGACCTGGGCAAAGTCCCGGACGCGTCTGAGAAGCCGGTTGGCAATGCGCGGCGTGCCCCGGGCGCGGCGGGCGATCTCTCCGGAACCGCCGCGGTCGACGGCGATGCCCAGAATGCGCGCGGAGCGCTCGACGACCTTGGCCACGTCGTTGGCCGGGTAGAAATCGAGATGATGCACGATGCCGAAACGATCTCGGAGCGGCCCGGTGAGCAGACCGACCCGGGTCGTGGCGCCCACCAGGGTGAAGCGCGGCAGGTCGACTTTCACGGTGCGGGCCATCGGCCCCTGGCCGATCACGATGTCGATGCGGAATTCCTCCATCGCCTGGTAGAGCATCTCCTCCAGCGCCGGGTGCAGCCGATGGATCTCGTCGATGAACAGGATGGAGGTCGCCTCCAGGTTGGTCAGGATCGCGGCCAGGTCGCCGGCGCGCTCGAGCGCCGGGCCGGAGGTGCTCCGAAGACCGGTTTTCATCTCGTGCCCGAGGATGTGGGCGATGGTCGTCTTTCCCAGCCCCGGAGGCCCGTAGACCAGCACGTGGTCGAGCGGCTCCCGGCGGGACAGGGCGGCCTGGATGAAGACCGCCAGGTTGGCCTTCATTTTTTCCTGGCCGATGTATTCCGCGAGGGTGCGCGGCCGCAGGCTCAGGTCGACCCGATCGTCTCCCTGAAGCAGAGGGTCGAGGAGACGGTCGTCAGGGGTGGGGCGCGCGCCTTCGGGCGGGGCTTCGGGCGGCGTGACCGGGGCCGCCTTCCGTGCCCCTGCCTCCGCCCGGGCGCCCGCCTGGCGGGCGCGCCCCTTCACGTTTGGCCGGTCGCGGCCTTGCTCCTTCTGCAACCCGCGTCCTCCTCGAGCCTTCGGGGGCCGTCCGCCCACGGGCGGACGTCGATCGGGGCTCAGCGGGACAGCATCCGAAGCGTCTCGCGCAGGAGAGCCTGGAACGGCGGCGTCGGCGAACCCGCACCCCTCATGACGCGCATCGCTGCGTCGGCGGCGGCGCGGCCATTGTAGCCGAGGTTCACCAGGGCCGAGACTAGATCCTGGCGCAGGTCGGGATCGGAAGGCTCCCTGGAATCGGTGGCCGGTCCGCCATCGGCGGGGACGCGCAGCGCCTCGATCCGGTCGGCCAGGTCCACCACGATCCGCTCGGCGGTCTTGCGCCCGATTCCGGGGATCGCGGAAAGACGCTCCACGTCCCGGGCGCGGACCGACTCCACCAAATCCGAGGCGCCGAGCCCCGAGAGGACCGCCAGAGCGGTCCGGGGGCCGATGCCGCTGACACCTATCAGGCGTGAAAACATCTCCTTCTCGAACCGGCTGAAGAATCCGAACAACGAGATGGCGTCCTCGCGAACATGCGTGTGCACGATCAGCTCGACGTGGCTCCCGGGCTCACCCAGCTCGTAATACGTCGAGAGCGGTATGGCGACCTGATAACCGACGCCGGCGACATCCACCACCGCCGCCCCGGGATGTTTTTCCACGAGCGTTCCGGAAAGTCGGGCGATCATGCGGCGAACCCTCCCTCAGGGGTAAGGAACTCCGCTCGCTGGACGGCCTGCCTCGATTTCCGATTGCAGCCTCAGGGCCTCGGTCTGCCGCGGGTCGATTCGGAGAGACTCGCGGAGAGTCTCCAGGGCTTCCTGGTTCCGTCCGTTGACGTGCAGAGAGTAAGCCAGGGCGTTGTAGACCATCGGGACGCGCAGTCCCAGTCCTTCCGCCTCCGTGACCACCTGTCGCGCCGCCTCGACGTCGTGCTTCATCCCGAGGGCCACGATCAGGTTGGTGCGCGATTCGGCGTTGCGCGGGTCCTTCCGGATCGCATCCCGCAGCACGGACACGGCGTCGTCTGGTCTCCCCTGCTGCAAATACAGCGACCCGAGGTTCGCCATCGCCCCGACGAGATCGGGCGCCGCCTCCAGGGCCTTGCGGAATTCCGCCTCGGCCGCCTTCAAGTTTCCCTGCCTCTTCATAACCAAGCCGAGCCAATTGTGATGCATGGCGGATCGTGGGTTCCGCCGGAGCGCGGTCGTGATGAGGGGCTGCAGCTGCGCGCTGCGTCCCTGACTGTCATACAGCGCGAACAACTCCTGCATGGCCGCAACGGAAGTGGGATCGATCGCGAGGGCCCGCAGGAGCGCGGTCTCGGCCTCTCTGGGGCGTCCGGTGGCGGAGTATAGCATGCCGAGCCCGACGCGCAGGCCGAGCTCCCGCAGGTCGCCCTGGTTGTGGCTGCGCTCCAGCCCCTTCAGATAGGCCAGGCCGTCCTCGGCCTTGCCGATGCGCATGAACAGAGAGGCGACCCGGATGAGGATCGGGTGATCGGAGCCCGTTTCCAGCCTGACGATCGCCTGGAGATATGAAATGGATCCGTCGAGATTGCCGCGAGCCTCCTCGACCGCCGCCATGCCCGAGAGCGCCTGGATGGACGAGGGATCGATGCGCAGCGCCTTCTCGAACTCCGTCCTCGCCTGCTCGTATTGCTTCTTGGAAACGTACACGGCTCCCAGATTGGTGTGATACAGGAGAGTCGGGACACCCCCCGGAGACCCGACGGGCCCCTGCCCCGCCCCCGTTCGGGCCGGGTTCTGCACGACTGAGCCGGCATGTGGCGGCGACGATGCGGCCGGCGCCGGCTCTTCCCCGCCGGCGATATATCCGAGGGCCCGGAGCTGCTCCTTGATCTCCCTCTCCGCGGCCTCGTTCCCCTCTCCCGGGGACCCGGCGATCGTGGCCGGCGCGGGCCGGCTCGGCGCCTCCAGGGATTCGTAGGAGGGGACGTGAGCGATGGGATTCGCGGCGAGGAACTCGGGTGAGAGCGCCGCCTCCACGACGCCGCCCGACATGTCGTCGGGAACCGCGAGACCCAGCAGATAGAGGATGGTGGGGGTGATTTGGAGCAGGGTCACCGGGGGAATCTCTCCACGCTTCACCTGGGGTCCCTGCGCGATGAAGATTCCAGCGAGATCGTGCCACAGGCCGGGCTTCCCCTCGATGAACGGCTTGACGTCTCGAGGACGTCTCTCTCCCGAGGCGAACCCGTGATCGGACATTACGATCACGGTGGCCCCGGGGGCGCGCCGCACGATCTCCCCGAGAATGCCGTCCTGGTACGCGTAGAACTCCGCCACCGCGTCCCTGAAGCGCTCATAGTTGCCGCCCCCGCACAGGGCCGCCCGCGGCGGCGCACAATGGGCGAAGCGATGGCCCACTTCATCCACGCCCTGGAAGTAGACCGCGAACAGGCGCGCCGGCGCCGCATCCCTAGATTCGCGATCGAGCAGGTCGAGCGCCACCCGGCGGTAGGTCTCCGTGGAGGCCAGCACCCGCGTCATGACGTTGATCGAGACGTCCATCTCGCTCCTGCCATCCCCCCCTCCGCCGCCCTCCGCCGCCGCTCCGCCGTCCCGCCGCGTTGCCGGAGAGCGGGCCCGTCTGAATTCCTCGGGGGTGATGTGGAGAAATCGGGCCATCTGGGCATAGCTCACGGACTCGGGGCGCACACGTAATGATTCGACGACGTCCGCGTACTCGGGGGGGTGCACGGCCCCTTGTTTCTGCTCGCGCCCGGAAAGCTCGAATGTGGAGTAGGCCACTCGATCCGAGACCAGGTGCCCCAGGATGTTCTCGGCCGGCCAGGTGGCCCACCAGGCGATGACGTCGGACGGCAGGCTCGCCTCGGTCAGGATGTTCCAGATCGCCTTGGTGCGGCGGAACGTCGAGTTGATCGGGACTCTCTGGCCCGTGCGCGGATCGGTGACCAGGAAGTCATTGATCCCGTGCCGGTCCGGTGTCTTGCCGGTCGCCGCCGTGGTCCAGAGGAGCGGAGAGAGCGTGGGCACGCTCGAGCGCAGCCGCGCCCAGGCGCCTTCGCGCTTCAATCGAGCGAGATTGGGAACGCGTCCGCGGGCGATGAGCTCATCGATGACGTCCCAATCGGCGCCGTCGATTCCCACCAGGAGCAGGCGGACGCCCGTTTCTCTCCGTCCGCCGTAGATCGCAGCGTGCTCGAAGGAGGCGCGAACGTCCTGCGGAAGAATCGCGCGCTCGATCGAGACGTTCGGCCGCGACCCGAGTCTGTCGTCCAGCGCCTGCCCGACGGCCCGGACGATGGCTCCCGCGCCCGCGCCGGACGCAAGGTCGTAGGTTCCCGTGGCGGCAGCGGCCTTCTTGATTTCGGCCTCGACCAGCGCCTGGACCGCGGCCGCAGCCCCGCCCGCTCCCCCATCCCGGTGGAGCTGAAGAAGGGTCTGCGGATCGGGCCGCACATCGACCGTGTAGGGGATATCGAGCGCGCTTCCCTCGCGCGACGCCGCGGCCAGCGTCCCGCGCACTGTGATGGCGCCCTTGGGGTAGATCCGCACGCGCTGCAGCAGCGGCAGACGCAGCGACAGGCCCGGCTCGCGCAGGTCCGGGGTTCCGCCGCCGCGCCAGGAGACCACCGCGAGGTCTCCCTCCGGGACGCGCAGAACGCACAGGGCGGACACCGCGACCGCGACGGCGACCGCAACGAGCACAAGGGCGCCGCGGCGTCTCACGGCCGGCCGAAGCATGCGGGACGGCGGAGACGATGCGCGGACGGACGACTCGCGGGAGCGGGGCGGGGGCCGTGCGATTTCATGGGGTCAGGCGCGCGCGGAATTCTCGCGCGCCCTGTGGATAGGCAGGGCGTGTGCGTGACAGATCGCGACGGCGAGCGCATCGGAGGCGTCCA
>DATFVU010000084.1:0-3564 GCA_035260145.1 Candidatus Polarisedimenticolia bacterium
AGCCCGTGACGTAGGTCGGGTCCGACTCCAGCGTCAGCGCGCCGCGCGCCGGCTGCTCCAGCGCGGAGCGCATCGAGTTCGGATAGGAGTCGATGCCGATGTTCGGGTAGACCTTGTCCAGCTCCTGGAAGGCGGGCTCCAGGTCGGCCTGGCGCTCCGATTTCCACATCCAGATGTTCACGAATCGCCCCGCGTCTCCCATCGCGAAAAAGGGGGGATCGGGCGTCAGAGAGAACTCGACCGCGGCGGCGTCGCGGAAGTCCTGCACGCGAATGGCGGTGTGGTCGTAGGTGGCGTCCAGCCAGCTCAGGAGAAGGGCGACCTCCTTCCCGTCATGGAGCGCCCGCACTGTCAGCTCCTCAGGCCGCTCGGCCCTCCACCAGAGCGGCATGAGGTGCAGGTTCACCGGCGTGGCCTGGTTCCAGAGCGAGCTGTCGGGATGGTCCGGGAGAGCGGCGACGCGCGGTGCTGCGATCACGAACTTCTTCATTTCGACCCGCGCGCGCTGCGCGTCGCTCGACAGCGAACGCACCAGATGCACCAGGTGCCACGCATCCTGGCCGTACGACCAGTCGCTCATCGGCATCGGAGTTCCCGGCATCCCCGCCACGATTCGCCTGTACAGACTCCGGGGATCCGGATCCCCCTTGAACACGCCCAGCGTCAGGTCGCGCGGCCGAGTCGGATATCCCTTCTCGTCGAACTGCTCCTGGGCGCCGTCGCCGCGTCCGGCCGTTCCGTGGCACGCCGCGCAGGCCTCGGCAAACATCTGTTTCGCCTTCGCCTGCGCCGCCGCGTCGTACGGGGGTTCGGGCGGGACGATGATCGGCCCCTCCGGATTTCCCTGCTCCGGCGTCAGGCCGTTTGAGGACTTCTCTTCCCAAGGCTGCGACGCGAACGACTTGATGGTGGCGACGAGGGCCCAGCGCGTCTTCTCGGCGAGGTGCTCCCAGGAGGGCATGGCCGAGCCGGGCATGCCCCGCGAGATGGTGGCGAACAGGTCGGAATCGGTCGGGGTCCTTTCCCAGGTGGAGACGAGACGGTATTGCGCCTCGGTGAAATCGCGCGGCTTGGGATAGAGGAGGTAGGCCGCCTCGCCGTCCCCTTTGCCGGTCGGGCCGTGACAGGCCGCGCACTGCTTCTCGTAGGTCGCCTTGCCGAGCGCCAGGAGCCCGGCGTCCACGGTGGGACGCGCCGGGGAGGAGGCCGCCGGAGTCGCGGTCGCGGGCCCCGTGGCCGCCCCGCCCTTCGGGCTGGGCTGGAAGATCCCCCCGAGGAGAACAACGACGATCGGAAGCAGCGCCGCCCGTCTTCTCATTCGGCACCTCTCGAGATCCGAACCGGCCGCAAACCAGGAGCGTCGCCGGACAAGCTAATCACTCAGGTCCGGGAGTCCTATGATCCAGATCAGGTTTGGAGCGTGTGAGCCGGGAACGCCGAACCTATTCCCTGTCGCGGGGCCGGACGAACGTCCGCCCGGCGGGCCTTTCACCCCGGATCAGTCCGGCAAGCGCCTCGAGGGCGTCAGTCGCCGTGAAGATCCCGACGATCCGGCCGCGATCCATCACGATCGCCGAGCCGTATTTCGCCTTCGCCATGGAGCGCGCCACCTTCGCCAGCGACGTTCGAGGGCCGACGGTATAGGGTCCCGGGGTCATCGCCTCGTCGACTCTGACGATGTTCGGGTCGACGTGGGGCTCAGTGGATCGGCGCCTCCGCGATATCCGCAAAGCGCATCGATTCCAGCTGGACGACGTACCTCACCGCGACCTGCCGCGCATCGTCCCATTTGCCGGACGTCACCAGGTTATTGAGAGAGGCGAGCATGCCGAAACAGCCGCCTTGCTCCTGGAATCCCAGGCAGAACACACACCGGGTCCCGGTGAGACCCGCGGACCTCGCAAACTTCAGAACATCAATCTCGGAGGGCGCCTGGCCGTGCAAGACGGCGAGGCGCGTCGCGATCGCCTCCTCGCAGAACTCGTCGATGATGTTGGCCAGCACCAGGACGCCCGGCTCATCCCGGGCCTCGATCCGCTTCAGGATTTCCCGCCAGCGCGCGATGACCAGCCTCCGCGCCTTCTCCCATCGCCCCTCGACGACCTCGTGCATGCCCCACCTCCGCGAGCGCTCCATGCGGCTTCGGGAGCCCCGCCTCTCATTCTTCCGTGATGCGAAATCCATGCTCAACGGCAGCTCGGCGGCCACAGAGGAAACCCGGCCGCTTGAGCCTTGGAGGGGCGCGGACCGCGCAATGCCTTCGGATGACCCGCGGCGCGCCGCAACGTTTGCGTGAGGACGAACCCGAGGCGCCCCGGCCGTCGTCGGATCGCCCTCCCTGTCCCATGGCACCGCTCTTGCTGTGGGATCCGCCGGGCCGCACAGCAGGCACGCCCCCGTCGCGAGGAGGCCACGATGATCGATGAGCGCAAGGCGCGAGGACGCTCCTGGATCCTGGTCGGAACGGATTTCTCGAGACAGGCGCGACAGGCATTAATGACCGCCCGCACCGTGGCCCGCGAGCGCGACGCCGCTCTGCTCGTCCTGCACGTCATCGACGAGCACGGGCTCTCAGAGCTGGCCCGCCTCGCCGGGATTCCAGAAACGGCCCTGCGGGACCGATTGGGGCGCGAGCGGCGACAGCGCCTCGCGCAGGCGCTCGAGGCCGTCGACGACGGCGGGGATGTGGCCATGGAGCCGGTGGTCGCCTGGGGCCGACCGTTCGAGGAGATCCTCAAGAGGGCGGCGGAAACATCGGCGATCCTGATCGTGCTCGGGACGGCGGGGCACTCCGCCGATCTCGAGAAGGCGCTGTTCGGGAGCACGGCCGAGAAAGTGCTGCGCTCGGCCCCCTGTCCCGTGCTCTGCGTTCCGGTGGAGTGAGAAGGAGTAGAGATGGTCGTAACTGCGAAGATCAGCGTTCCCCGAACGATCAAGGCCGAGCACCGCGAGCTGCACCACCTGCTGACCCGTGCCGTCGAATCGGGCGGCAAGATCGGTGAGGCGGCCCTCCGGGTGGCGGACCTGATGCGTCCGCACATGCAGAAGGAGGAGGAGTTCTCCCTGCCTCCTCTGTCCATACTGGCCGCCCTCGTGAAGGGGGATCCGATCCCGGACGCGGAGCTCGTCCTGTCCATGAGCGAGAGACTCCGTTCGGAATTCGTCTCCCTCGTCAGGGAGCACGACGAGATCGTCCGGGCGCTGCAGCGTCTCATCGTGGCGGCCAGGGCGGATGGCCGGACGGATATCGTCGAATTCGCGGAGAAGCTCGTCCTGCACGCCGAGATGGAGGAAGAGGTCCTTTACCCGGCCGCGATTCTCGCCGGGGAGATCCTGCGGCACAGGCGCGCCCGGCAGTCCTAGGGTCCGCACCGCCACAGCCCGGGTGCAACTTCGCGACGCCAGGATGCGCGTCTGCCCTGGCTGCGGACCTGACGGCTCCATCGAGGGGGGAGCATGAAGATCCCGCATGTCGACTACGCCACCACGCCCTTCCTGATCATCTGGGAGACGACCCAGGCCTGCGATCTCGCCTGCCGTCACTGCCGCGCCTCGGCGCAGCCC
>DATFVU010000085.1:0-3967 GCA_035260145.1 Candidatus Polarisedimenticolia bacterium
CGCTCCGATCGGATCCCGAGTCCGCGGCGCTGTCCGACGGTGTAGGAGGCCAGGCCCCGGTGGCGACCGAGAACCGTCCCCGCGCTGTCGACGATGTCTCCGCACGGACCGGTATCCCCCGCCTCTCTCCGCACGAACTCCCGATAGTCGCCGTCCGGCACGAAGCAGATGTCCTGGCTGTCGGGCTTGTCGGCGTTCGGAAGGCCGTGCCGTGAGGCGATCGCCCGGACCTCCTCCTTGCGCATCTCCCCCAGAGGGAACCGGGCCATCCCGAGCTGCTCCTGGCTCAGGTCGAACAGGAAATACGACTGATCCCTGGCGTGATCGCGCCCGCGCCACAGCCGCCGCCGCCCCGTGCACGGATCGCGATCGGCGCGGGCGTAGTGACCGGTCGCGACGGCGGCCGCACCCAGCGCCAGGGCGCGCGCCGCGAGGTGGCGGAATTTCGGGCCGCTGTTGCACTGCACGCACGGCACGGGCGTCCGCCCGGCGCGATACTCCGACAGGAAGTCGGAGATCACGTCCCGCCGGAACTCCTCTTCGAGGTTGAGGATGTAGAACGGGATGCCGAGACGATCGGCGACAGATCGAGCGTCCTGCAGATCGCGGGGAGAGCAGCAGCGTCCGTAGAGCGTTCGACCGTCGCGGCCGCGATCGTAGAGCTGCATCGACAGACCGATGACCTCCTCGCCCGTCTCCTTCAGCAGGAGCGCGGCCACGGAGGAGTCGACCCCGCCGCTCATGGCGACGACGGTGCGGGGCGCGTCCGTCCGGGTCATCCCAGCGTCTCCAGATCGGCCGTGGTATCGGTCATGATCAACATCAGACGCGTTCCACCCAGCCGAAACTCGGTGCGGTTCTCGATCTCGCTCTGCGAGACCTTCACGTCGTTCACGAAAATGCCGTTGGTGCTGCCCAGGTCCTTGAGGACGACGCGCGCACCGCGCACCTCGATGGCGGCGTGCTGCCGGGACACCTCGGTGTCGTTCAGCACGATATCGGCCTCGCCCCGTCCGAGGGTCATGCGGGGCTTGTCGACCAGGAAAATGCGGCCGCTGTCCTTCCCCTGGAGGACGGCGAGCGACAGGCGCCTGTCCGCCGGCATCGACAGATCTCCCTGGGGGACCTTGCCGTTCTTCGACAACAAATTGGCGTCATGGTCGAGGCGCGTCGTCTGATCGCCCGGGTCGGCGGCGGCGATCGTGATCATCGTGCCGCAGTGGGGACAGCGCAGCTTGGCGGACGGGCGGCCTGCCAGCTTCGCCTCATCGAAATTGTAGCGCCTCGAACATCCGGTGCAGGTGACGATCACGCCCCCCTCCTCGCCCCCACCTCGGCCGGAGCTGCGCGGGCCCGGGCCACCACCCGCTGCAGCGCCTCGAGGAATGTCACAAGCTCGTCCCGCGTCGTGCCGGGGCCGAGGCTGACGCGTATCGACTCGCGCGCCTCCTCCCGCAACCCCATCGCCTCCAGAACGTGCGATTTTCGGATGGTGCCGGCCGAGCAGGCGGACCCCGCCGAGATCGCGACTCCCTCGAGGTCGAGGGCCACGACGAGCGATTCTCCCGTGACCCCTCGAATGGCCAGGCTCGAGGTATTCGGAATGCGCGTGACGGCGCGCCCGTTGACGGCCGAGCCGGGCAGCCTCCGCGATATCTCCTCCTCCAGGAAATCGCGCAGACCGGACTGGCGGCGGGCGGACTCTCCGACGGATGTTGCCGTCTCCGCCGCCGCGGCGCCGAGACCGGCGATCGCGGCCACGTTTTCCGTCCCGGGACGGCGGTTCAACTCCTGGCCTCCGCCGCGCAGGTGGGGATGCAGCTCCAGCCCGCGCCTTACATACAGGGCCCCGACGCCCTGCGGGCCTCCGAACTTGTGACCGGCGATCGACAGGAGATCGACCCCGAGCCCGCGCACGTCGACCGGCACCTTTCCCGCGGCCTGCGCCGCGTCGCAGTGAAACAGAATGCCGCGTCGCCGCAGCTCGGCTCCCACCTCGGCGACCGGCTGCAGCGTCCCGACCTCGTTGTTCGCCAGCATCAGAGAGACCAGCGCCGCCCCCTCGCCGGCCGCCCGGAGCACGTCGCCGGCCGGCACCACGCCGTCCCGCGTCGGCCGGACGCGCCTCACCTCCATGCCGCGGCGCTCCAGCTCTTGCATCGGTCCGAGCACCGACGGATGCTCGATGTCCGAGGTCACGACGGGGCGCCCCGCGGCAGCGGCGGCCGCTCCGAAGATGGCCAGATTATTCGACTCGGTGCCGCCCGACGTCAGGACGATCTCCTCGGGGAGGGCGCCGATCAGGCGCGCCACCTCCTGCCGCGCCGACTCGATGACGAGACGCGCGGCGCGCCCCGGGGTGTGCAGGCTCGATGCATTGCCGGCGCCTTGAGCGAGCACGCGCGTCATCGCCTCGTGCGCCGTGGGGAGCAGCGGGCTCGTTGCGTTGTGATCCAGGTAAATGCGCGGCATCCGGGGGCACCGTAGCACAGGCCCGCCGTTCTTGACAATATTGCGAACTATGCTAGATTTACGGTTCCGCGATCCGGCCAACCCGCTGGCGGCCAACGACATCCATCGATCCCGGGAGCCATGGAAACGCCCGACCTCAAGAACACTCTCAACTTGCCGCGCACCGACTTCCCGATGAAGGCGGATTTGCCGCGCCGCGAGCCCCAGATCCTCGAGCAGTGGGACCGCCTCGACGTCTACGCCGCGCTGCGACGGGCGCGCTCGGGACGGCCGCGCTTCGTCCTGCACGACGGACCTCCCTACGCCAACGGCCACATTCACCTGGGGCAGGCCCTCAACAAGATCCTCAAGGACATCGTCGTCAAGTCGCGCTCGATGATGGGATTCGACGCCCCGTACGTGCCGGGCTGGGACTGCCACGGGCTGCCGATCGAGCTTCTGGTGGACAAAGACCTGGGACCGAAGAAGGCCTCCCTCAGCCCGCAGCAGATCCGCGCCGCCTGCCGCGCCTACGCGGAGAAATTCATCGGAGTGCAGCGCGAGGAGTTCCGCCGCCTCGGCGTGTTCGGCGAGTGGCGCACCCCGTACCTGACGATGACGCCGGCCTATGAAGGAACCATCGTCGAGCAGATCGGCCGCTTCGCGGAGCAGGGGCACATCTACCGCGACAAGCGCTCGGTCCATTGGTGTCCGAGAGACGCGACGGCTCTGGCAGAGGCGGAGGTGGAGTACGAGGAGCACGTCTCCCCCTCGATTTATGTGCGTTTCCCCCTCGACGTGGCGCCGCTGCTGCAGCGCTTCCCGGCCCTCGCCTCTCGCCAGGTGTCGGCCCTGATCTGGACGACGACCCCCTGGACCCTGCCCGCGAATGTGGCGATCGCCCTCCATCCGGAGTTCACCTACCAGTTCGTGGACCTGGGGGACGAGGTGCTGTTCCTGGCGGCCGATCTGGTGGAGCCGGTCCTGAGACTGAGGGGCCTGCGGGCGCGCGGCGTGCTCGGCTCCGTCAAGGGGCGCGAGATGGAGGGCGCCACGGTCGCGCGCGCGCCGTATCCGTTCGCGGCCCAGGGGGCCTCCCGCCTCGTGCTCGGCGAGTACGTCACGCGCGACACCGGCACCGGGGCGGTGCACACAGCACCTGGCCACGGACTGGACGACTTCCTGACGGGACGCCGGTACGGGCTGCCGATCTTCTCCCCCGTCGACGACCGCGGGCGGTTCACGAAGGAGGTCCCTCCGTGGACGGGCCGCAGCGTGTTCGACGCCAACCCGGAGATCATCAAGGACCTCGAGCAGCGCGGCCTCCTGTTCCACGCCTCCACGATCACCCACAGTTACCCGCACTGCTGGCGCTGCAAGAATCCCATCGTGTTTCGTGCGACCGTGCAGTGGTGGTTCGCCCTCGACCACAGCGACCTGCGCCGCCGCTGTCTGGAGGCGATCCGGAAGGTCCGCTGGATCCCCGAGAGCGGCAGCCTGCGCATCGGCGGGATGG
>DATFVU010000086.1:0-2791 GCA_035260145.1 Candidatus Polarisedimenticolia bacterium
GAAGGGGACCATGTCCATGCCCATCGAATCCTTGCCCGGCTTGTCAGAGACCTCGTTGGGATTCATCGTCGATCGATAGACGATCTTTTTCCTCCCGGCCTCGGACCCGCCCGCCTCGGCTCCCCGATCGGCCCTCGGCACCATGCGCATCCCGCAGATCGGGCAGTCGCCCGGCCTGTCGGACACCATGGCCGGATGCATCGGGCAACGATAGCCGGCCGGCACTGCGGCCGGCCCGCCGGACGGAGCCACGGCCGACGACGTTCCGCTCTGGGCGGACGGCCACGCGGACATGAAGCGGGCCGCGATGATTACGGCAAGAAGGGCCACGGCCGCGCAGAGAACGGCCCACACGATCCGACGCCTGGTCGAGTTCATGGCGCGCTCCCCTCCCGCGTCTCCTGTCCCGGAGGCTGCAGGAGATCACGGCTCAACGCCGGCTCCAGGGCGGCCAGCGACTGGACCCTTTCGGATTCCTGGGTCGCCAGGTCCGTCCGGGCGTCCAGCAACACGACGAGGTCGTTCAACAGATCGAGAAAGCCGAGCCGCCCGACGCTGTAGGAAGCCCGGGCGGACTCCAGGGCGCCCCTCGCCTGGGGGATCACTCCCTGTTCGAGCAGGGCGAGAATCTGCTCGGCCCGCTGAACGCGCGAGACGAGCTCGCGTACGTTCGACCGGGTCCGCAGCTGGAGATCGGCCAGATCGTGCTGCGCCGCGAGCAGCTCGGATTCCGCCTGACGGACCGCCTGCGACTGTTTGTTCGACCGATGGATCGGCAGCCGCATGCCGAACATCCCCGCCACCATGGGATCCAGGCCGCCTCGGTTCTGATAGGAGGCGGACCACAGGAAATCGGGCTTCAGGTCCAGCCGGGCCCGCTCCACGTGGGTCGCCCGGCTGCGGACCGTCGCCTGGAGCGCCGCGACGGCCGGGGAGGCGCCGACCGCGGCGTCCGCGAGCGCTTCGGGTTCGGCCGGAAGGGCGCCCGCGGGCAGGCGGGTCGCCGGCCCGATGGTCGTGCTCGTCGACCGCCCGAGAGCGGCGTTGAGTCGGGACTCGGCCGCCTTGCGATCCTGGGCCACCCGAGCCAGCTCGGCCTCGAGTCTCAGGATTTCCGTCTGGGCCTTGAAGACGCTTTCCTGAATACCCTGGCCGACTTCGTACCGCCGCCGGGCCGCCTGGGCCAGCGAGTCGAGGACGGACTTCGTGTCCTCGAGAATGGCGCGCGTGCGATCCAGGCGATACAGCTCGGCGTATTCGATTTTGACCATCGACCGGACCTCGAGCCTGATACGCTCCCGCTCTTTTTCGGAGGCCGCGACGTCGGCCATCGCCGCCTCCTCCGATTGCTTGAGCTTTCCGGGATAGGGGACCTCCTGAGTCCATGTGAACCCCAGGGTGGAAAACTCCGACTCGCCCAGAGTGAAGCTCGAATATCCGTCGTTCACGTAGGCGATGCTCACTTCGGGATCGGGCGCCGCCTGGACCTGCGATGGAACCAGGCGGGCGCCCTCCAGGCGGGCGCCGGCGGCGCGGATCGCCGGATTGCCGGTCTCGGCCTCCTCGAGGAGGGCGGACAGATCGGCCGGCACGGCTGCCGGAATTTCCGCGGCGCGGACGATCGACACGGGGATCAACACCCATAAGAAGACGAAGGATTTCTTCAAGGCGACTCCTCGATGGCCAACGAACGACCGCAAGCGTTCAGATCGCGTAGCGAACGGATCCGTCGAGCCCGTTCGACGACGGACTCATCGGACGACGGGTGGGCCGTGCTTCAGATCAGGAGCGCTGAATCGAGGATGTAGAGGGGTACGGCCGCGATCGCGAGGTGGCTTCCCGGTGGGATGGGGGAACCGATCCCGAGGGCCGGCTGGCTCGTGGCGGCCGCAGCGCTCAGGACGACGGGATGCGCGCAGGCGTCTGCGGCGCGCGTCGGAAGGGGCGCGGCCTCCGAGATGGCCAGCCGCTGGACCGCGGGGGCCGACTCGATGCGGCAACACTCGGCGTCCCTCGTCACGGAGGGGAGCCCCCTGGCGGGATGGCAGCAATCCATGCCGCACGCTCCGGCCGCGAAACAGGCGGGGGCGATCGCCAAAGCCGTCGCAAAGATGACCAGGAACGACAGGACACGAGGAGCGCGTCCGTGAGGCGCTCGAGCCACCCGTTTCCGGTTCATCCTTGAAACCTCCAGGACCACCGACCTTATAAGTGCAAGGCCGGTGCCAGCCCGCCGAGCGGGATCGTGCGTAATAGTATCGGAAGACAGAGTTCCAGACCACACGTCGCGATAGAAAGACTTGCACCCTGTACCGGCTTCGCGAAAAAATTGCGGCGGCCTCCCGCGGCGGGGCGCACGGGGCTGGCCCCGCGTCGCCACCTGAGGTAATCTCGCCTCTCTCGCGAGGTCGGAAGGGCGGGGATGCGGTCGCCCGGGCGTGATCCGCCCGGTTCGAGGAGATGGGCCATGACGATCCGTTGGTCTCTATCATGCGGGATGGTTGCGTTGGGGTTGTTCCTGTCGGCGCAAAGCGACGCTCTCGCCGGCGAGGTGTACGGCAGGATCACGATGGATGGCGCGTCCGTAGGGGCCGCCGCCAGCGTCGCGGCGCAGTGTGGCAAGACGTCCTACGAGGGGAAATCGACCGACAAGTCCGGAGGCTATCACCTGATCGTGGGCCAGTCGGGCAAGTGCAGCCTCACCGTCACCCACAAGGGGGCGGCGGCAAGCCTCGACATCGTGTCGCAGGAAGACGCCGTGCAATACGACATCGACCTGTCGATGAAGGAC
>DATFVU010000087.1:0-16006 GCA_035260145.1 Candidatus Polarisedimenticolia bacterium
CCTCCCAGAGGACGAAGCCCGCGGCCGGGCGGTCCGCCGGCGTCCGCGCGGCGCGCACGCTGAGGGCGACCGATCCCGAGAGGCCGCGCGCCACGGCGATCACCCCGGCCCGCAGGCCTCCGCGCTCTCCTCCGAGAAAGCTCTCCTGCCCCAGGCCGGGAAAGAGGCGCAGCCAGAGGCTCCCCATGGAGCGCGCGTAGATCGCGAACACGACGGCCCAGTCGCGTCCCGCGACCGGCTCGAGTCGCAGGGCGGGCGTCGCCGGACCGATGGTCGAAAGGAGGCCCAGCGGAGCGCTGCCCCACAGGCCGCTCCCCGCCTCGAAACCGAGTCGCCGGTGCGCCGCGATCGAGGCCTCGTTGTCCACGTCGACCAGCGAATAGAGTCTCTGGATCTGCGGCAGCAGGCGGAGCCCTTCCGTCAGGATCCGCCTCCCCCATCCCTGCCGGCGGCGCCCCGCAAGCGTGCGCCAGTGTCCGAACATCCAGGTGTCCGGCGAGCGGCGTGAGCGAACGAACTGCACGCTTCCGAGCGCCGAACCGGTGACGGTCTCCTGCGCCAGGAGGGAGACGGCGCGCGTGCCGAGGAGCCGCCAGGCGATGCGGCGCGATCGCGGGGGGCAGAACATGTCGGCGATGGCCGGGGGGTGCCCGAGGCGCTCGATCGACCCGCGATCCCCGGGGCGACAGACGCGGATCAGGGCTCCGTCGCCGACCGGCCCCTGAACCACCGCCCGCGCCGCGCCCACCGCCATCCTCCCAGTGCGAAGTCTCACGGACAGGGTCGCGATGCCGCGGCGGCGGCCTCGCGACCCGCGCACCTTTATATCACTCGCGCCTCCCCGCCGTTCCTTGACCGGCTTCTCCCGCGGCCCCTATAATTCCGCCTTCTCTCCGGAGCGCATGTGACGACCACGACCACCATCAAGGCGATCGGCGCGCACGAGGGCGGCGACGTCCGGGTCCGCGGCTGGCTCTACAACAAGCGCGAGAAGGGAAAGCTCGTATTCCTGATCGTCCGGGATGGCACGGGCTACCTGCAGGCCGTGGCCTTCCAGCCCGAGGTGCCGCCGGAGGTGTTCGAGGCCTGCCAGAAAGTGACGCAGGAGTCGTCCCTCGAGGTGGAGGGAGCGATCCGAAAGGACGATCGCGCCCCGGGAGGCTTCGAGATGAAGGTGCGGTCGATCACCGTGCACCAGGCGGCCCACGACTACCCGATCAGCCCGAAGGAGCACGGCCCCGATTTCCTCCTGGACCATCGCCATCTCTGGCTGCGCTCCTCGAAGCAGCACGCGCTCCTCAGGATCCGCAGCGAGATCAGCCAGGGAATCCGGGACTTCTTCCACGAGCGCGACTTCGTCCTGATCGATTCGCCGATCCTGACGCCCGCGGCCTGCGAGGGGACCTCGACACTGTTCGAGACCGACTATTTCGACCAGAAGGCGTACCTCAGCCAGTCCGGCCAGCTGTATCTCGAGCCGGCCTGCATGGCCTTCGGGAAGGTGTACTGCTTCGGGCCGACCTTCCGCGCGGAAAAATCGAAGACCCGCCGCCACCTCACCGAGTTCTGGATGGTCGAGCCCGAGGTGGCGTACGCCGAGCTCGACGACCTGCTCGATCTGGCGGAGGATTTCATCGTGACTCTCGTCGGGCGCGCCCTCGAGCGCTGCCGCGCCGAGCTCACCATCCTCGAGCGCGACCTGACGCGCCTGGAGCGGATCCGAAAGCCGTTCCCGCGTCTGACCTACGACGAGGCGGCGGCGATCCTGACGCGGCCCGAGATCCAGGCGCGGGCCAAAGAGCAGGATGCGCCCCCCTTCGTCCCCGGCAACGATTTCGGAGGGTTCGACGAGACCGTGCTCACCGAGAGCTTCGACCGGCCGGTGATGATCACGCGCTATCCGGCGAAGATCAAGGCGTTCTACATGCAACCCGATCCTCGGAACCCCGACCGGGCGCTGTGCGTCGACGTCCTGGCGCCGGAGGGCTACGGCGAGATCGTCGGCGGCAGCCAGCGCATCCACGATCACGATCTTCTGCTGCGGCGGATCCAGGAGCACGGCCTTCCGCTCGAGGCGTTCCGGTGGTACCTCGATATCCGCAAGTACGGCTCGGTGCCGCACGCCGGGTTCGGGATGGGAGTCGAACGTTTCGTCGCCTGGGTCGCCGGCATTCATCATCTGCGCGAGGCGATCCCTTACCCCAGGACTCTGAACCGGCTCTATCCATGAGGTGTCGTCGCCCGTGATCAAGGTGGGGATGGTGAGCCTGGGCTGTCCCAAGAATCTGGTGGACAGCGAGGTGATGCTCGGAACGTTGCGGCGCGGCGGCTACGACCTCACGCGCGACCCGTCGCAGGCCGACGTCATCGTGGTCAACACCTGCACCTTCATCGAGCCGGCGCGGCGCGAGTCGGTCGAGACCATCCTGGAAATGGCGGAGTTCAAGAAGACCGGTCGTTGCCGGAAGCTGGTGGTGGCGGGCTGCATGGTGCAGCAGAACCACGACGAGCTGAAGGCGGCGCTCCCCGAGGTCGACGCCCTGGTCGGACTGAACGACATCGAGCGCATCGCCGAGGCCTGCGCCCTCGAGGCGGGGAGGCGCTTCGAGCCGAGCCGCGAGCGGGCGACCTACCTCTACAGCCACGCCTCGCCGCGCCTGCTCGCGACTCCGGGGCACACGGCCTACCTCAAGATCTCGGAGGGCTGCGATCACACCTGCTCGTTCTGCGCCATCCCCTCGTTTCGCGGCCTGCAGCGCTCGCGCCCGATCGCCTCGATCGTCGAGGAGGCCCGCCGCCTGGCCGCCGGGGGCGTCGTCGAGATCAATCTGATCGCCCAGGACACGACCGACTACGGCACCGACCTCGGCGACGGAACCGACGCCGCCGGGCTTCTGAGGAGCCTGGACGAGGTCGAAGGGGTCCGCTGGATCCGGGTTCTCTACGCCTATCCGAATCGGATCACGCCCGGGTTCATCGAGGCCCTGGGCTCGCGCCGTCGCGTGGCGCGCTACCTCGACCTGCCGCTGCAGCACGCCGACGCCGCCCTCCTGAAGGCCATGCGGAGGGGTGGCGGGGCCGCGGCTCATTTGCAGCTTCTCGATCGCCTGCGCAGGGGCGTTCCAGGGATTTCCCTGCGCACCACGCTCATCGTCGGTTTCCCCGGCGAGACCGACGAGCAGTTCCGCACGCTCTGCTCCTTCGTGCGGGACGCCGAGTTCGATCACCTCGGCGTGTTCACCTACTCGGAGGAGAAGGGCACGCCGGCGTCCGGACTTCCGGACGATGTCCCGGCCTCCTTGAAGGAACAGCGCCGATCCGAGCTGATGGCGATTCAGGAAAGCCTCGCGGCGCGCCGCGCCCGCGCCCTCGTCGGCCGCACGGTGGACGTCCTGGTGGACGGGCCGCCCGAGGACAGCGACCTGCTCGTCTGCGGCCGGACGGAGGGCCAGGCGCCCGAGATCGACGGCCGCGTGATCCTGACGGACGCGCCTGAGACTCTCGGCCCGGGGACCTTCGTGCGGGCGCGCATCGACGAGGCGCACGCCTTCGACCTGGTGGGGGTCGCCCTCGAGCTCGTCCCCCCCGGCCCGCGTCCGTGACGCCGCGGGGAGCCGGGACGGAGGCCGCGGTGCTCGTCGCCACCCTTTTCGGGGTGGGGCGCGTCGGCGTCGTCCCCGGCACCTTCGGCACACTGGCGGCGATCCCCGCGGCGATCGTCATGGGGTACCTGCTGCCGCCCTGGGCCTTCGCCGCCGCGACCGTAGCGCTCGCGGGGCTGGCCATCTGGACCTCCGGGCGGGCCGCGCGCGCGCTGGGACTGAAGGATCCGCGACCGGTGGTGATCGACGAGGCCGCCGGACTCTTCGTCACCTTGCTCTTTCTTCCCACCGCCCCCATGACGTACGCGGGAGCGTTCGTCCTGTTTCGTCTGATGGACATCCTCAAGCCGTTCCCGGCCCGGCGGGCGGAAGACCTGCCCGGCGGGTGGGGCATCGTGGTCGACGACCTGATCGCGGGGGTGTACGCCAATTGCGGCCTGCGAATCTTTGGTCTGATTGTCGGCGTCTGGTCGGGGTCGGGGGCATGAGGGTCTTCGACGACGTCGACACGCTGCGCATCTATTTGAAGAGGCCCGTGGCGACCATCGGGAACTTCGACGGCATGCACCTCGGTCACCAGGCGATTGTCCGGACGGTTCTGTCGCGCAGCCGCGAGACCGGAGGCAGCAGCCTGCTGATCACGTTCGACCCGCATCCTCTCAGGGTGCTCGCGCCCGAGCGCGCGCCGCGAATGCTGACGACCCGCAAGCAGAAGCACGCCCTCATCGAGGCCGCCGGCATCGACTTTCTGCTCATCCTGCCCTTCACCATGGAGCTGGCCGAGGTGAGCGCCGTGGACTTCATCAGGCGGTATCTTTCCGAGGGATTGGGGGTCCGGGACGTCTACGTCGGGGCCAACTTCAACTTCGGCCGCGGCCGCGCCGGCAACGCCGAGCTTCTCGTCGGCACCTGCGAGGAGCTGGGGATCCACGCCGCGCAGGTCCCCGAGGTGCGCTACCTCGACAGCCCGATCAGCAGCAGCCGCATCCGCCGCGCCGTGCAGTCGGGCGAGGTGGAGCTGGCGCGCGAGCTCCTGGGGCGCCCGTACGTCATCGAGGGAACCGTCGTGCACGGTGAATCGCGCGGCGCAAGACTCGGCTTTCCCACGGCCAACCTTGACTCGCGAAGCGAGCTCTTGCCGCAGGACGGCGTGTACGTCACGACCGCGGCGGTCGACGAGACGGCCCATCCAGGGGTAACCAACATCGGATCGCGTCCGACCTTCGAGGGGGCGTCCTACGCGGTGGAGATGCACCTCCTGGACGATTCCGGGGACCTCTACGGACGGACGATGGAGGTCCGCTTCCTGGCGCGCCTCCGTCCCGAGCTGAAGTTCGATTCCCCGCAGGCGCTGGTTGCGCAGGTCCGCAAGGACGTGCAGCGCGCGCGCGATTATTTTGCGGGCGGATTCACTCGCGGAACAGCTTGTTGAAGCGCTCGCGCGCCGACGACTCCCCGCGCGCCGCGGTCCGCGGCCCCATGGTGTCGGCCAACGCGAAAAATTCGCAGAAGTTGGCCTTGTCCTTCTCGGCGACCCAGTCCGCCTGCGTCTCCCGGCACTGGTTGCTCACGGCGGGATCGTGGAACCGGCAGTTGCGGCAACAATGCAGATCGGCGGAACAGTGGGGACATTCATCCTCGCGCAAAATCAGAATGCCGGCGGCCAGCTCCTGGCCGCACTGAAAGCAGGCGCGCATCGTTCCTCCGCGCCCGAGTATAGTAGAGTGTGTTACCATGCTTTTTCGTCCCGCCGCGCGCATCGCGGCACCGATCCAAGACCACACCGCTCCCGGTGCCTATGAAATCAATCCCGCAGCCCGGCCGCTTCATCACCTTCGAGGGGATCGAAGGCTCCGGCAAGACCACGCAGATCCAGATGCTCTCGAATCACCTCGAGGAGCGGGAGGTCGACCACCTGCTGACCCGGGAGCCGGGCGGCACTCCCATCGGCGACCAGATCCGACGGCTCGTGCTCGACCCGGGCAACGCCGACATGACGCCGGTGTGCGATCTGCTTCTTTACGCCGCCGCGCGAGCCCAGCACATCGAACAGGTGATTCGGCCCGCCCTCGAGGTGGGGCGCCTGGTGCTCTGCGATCGATTCAAGGATGCGACGTTCGCCTACCAGGGGTACGGACGGGGCGTCCGGCTCGACCTGATCGATGCCCTGCACGGCCTGGAGACGCTGGCGCTGCGGCCCGATCTCACGCTCCTGTTCGATCTCGACGCGTCCGTCGCCCTCGTGCGTGCCCGCGACCGCGATACGGGACCGGCTCATGACCAGACGCGCTTCGAGCAGCAGGACCTCGACTTCCATGAGCGGGTGCGGGCGGGGTACCTGGAGCTGGCGCAGCAGGAGCCGGAGCGTTTCGCCGTGATCGACGCGCGCGGCGCCGTCGACGAGGTGCAGCGGCGCGTCCTCGCCGTGATCGGGAAGCATCTGGGCGGGGCGGAGGCGCCGGCGTGAGCGCGCCGGGCTTCCGGCCGCTCGACGAGATCATCGTGGGGCAGCCGCGCGCCACGGCGGCCCTGCAGCGGGCCCTGGAAGGACACCGGCTGTTCCCGTCGCTGGTGTTTCACGGTCCGCCCGGCGCCGGAAAGCTCTCGACGGCCCTCCTGTTCGCCCGCGCGCTCCTCTGCGTGGGGGCCGAGGGGCGCCCGTGCGGCACGTGCCGTTCGTGCCGGCGCATCGACGAGCGCTCGCTCGTGCACCCGGACGTGAGCCTCATCCTTCCCGAGAAAAAATCCGACTTCGACAGACCCGCCCCGGACGAAGAGGGTGCGGCCGGTATCGATCCACAGGCGGATCAGGCGGAGGCCGTCGATCATCCTGCCTGGTCGGTCCTGATCGATCGGGTGCGGCGCGGGATCGCCTTCCTGCAGCGCCGGCCGTCCGAGTCGCGCTATGCGATCCTGATCGTGGATCAGGCGCATCGCATGGAGGCGGCGGCCGCCAACGCCCTGCTGAAGACCCTGGAGGAGCCGCCGGCGCACGCGATCCTGATTTTGATCACTCCCTCCTGGCACGCCCTGCTGCCGACCATCCGCTCCCGCTGCCGGGCGGTGCCGTTCCAGCTCGTCTCCCGCTCGCACATCGTGTCGTACCTGGTCGAGCGGCAGGAGATGGGCGCCGAGGAGTCGGTCCTGCGCGCCGGCCTGTCGGGCGGACGCATCGGCGCCGCGCGGGGACTGGACCTGGAGGATTTCCTTCGCCGGCGCGAGGATGTCCTGTCGCTACTCGACGACCTGACCCGCCGCGGAGATGCGGGGCTGTCGGTGGCGCGCGCCGAGGCGATCGTCCAGAGGGGCGAGTCGGTCGAGGCGGACCTGGACATCCTGATGACGCTCCTGCGCGACGTCCTGATCCTCGGCGCCTCTCCCGCCGACGAGGCGCGCCTGATCAACGTCGACATCGTCTCACGCCTGCGTGATCTCGCCGAGCCCCTCGAGTCGAGGGCGGGCCCGGCCCTGGACGAGCTGGAGGCGATCCAGGAGGCCATCCGTCACAGGGGCAACCGCCAGCTGCTGATCGAGAACTTTCTGATGCGCCTCCTGCCGGCCGCGGCCACCGCGACGTCCCCTGCGCCGCGGGCCCCGGGCCTCGGTCGCGGCTGACGACCAACGCGTGTCCCTGATCCTCCGATACATTCGCCTCCACCGCCGGGAGTTTCTCCTGGGCTTCCTCTGCCTGATCGTCACCAACGCCCTGACGCTTCTCATCCCCTGGCTGCTGAAGGACGCCATCGAGGCGCTGCGGGACCGCACCTCTCTCCGCGCGGCGCGATTCGACGCCCTGGCGATCATCCTGACCGCGCTCGTCCTGGCGGTGGTTCGCACCTGGTCGCGCCTCCTGATCCTCGGAGCCTCGCGCCGCATCGTGTACGACGTTCGCGACCGCCTCTACGCGCACCTCCTGACCCTGCCGGCGTCGTTCTACGCGCGGCATCGCACGGGCGAGATCATGTCACGGGCGGTCAACGACCTGATGCTGATCCGCTCGCTGTTCGGTCCCGGCATGTTGAACGTCCTGAACGTGGCGCTGCTCTATTCCGCCGGGCTCACCCTCATGGCCTTTCTCGATCCCGTCCTGACCCTGGCCGCCGTCCTGCCCTACCCGTTCATCCTCTGGGGCGTGTTCCACGTCAGCCGCACGATCCACGAGCGCAGCAATCGCGCGCAGCAGCAGCTCGCGGAGATCAGCAACGAGGCGCAGGAGACGCTGAGCGGCATCAACATGGTGAAGGCGTTCGCGCGCGAAGAGGGAGAGGCCCGGGCCTTCGCCGCTCTCAGCGGCGAGTACCGCCGCCTGTCCCTTCTGCTCGCCCGCAGCCGCGGCCTGATCGTCACTCTCATGGGGGGCCTGGGGGGCGTCAGCGTTCTGGTGGTCCTCTGGCTCGGAGGGCGCCACGTGATCGCCGGAAGCCTCACGCTCGGCGGCCTGGTCGCGTTCATGTCCTATCTGGCGCTGCTCTCCGGACCGACGGTCATGATGGGCTGGGTCCTGGGAGTGTTCCAGAGAGGATTGGGCGCCATCAGGCGCGTGCTCGAGATCCTCGCGCAAACGAGCGACCTGCCCGGAGACCGGGCGCCCGGCCCCGGGCCCGCGATCGAGGGGGCGGTCACCTTCCGGGGACTGCGGTTCGCCTATCCCGACGGCGCGGAGGGCTCCCGATCGGTCCTGCAAGGGATCGATCTCGACGTTCCGGCGGGGACGACCGTCGGCCTGGTCGGCCGCGTCGGCTCGGGCAAGTCCACCCTTGTGCACCTCGTGGCCGCGGTGCATCCCGTGCCCGACGGGACCCTTCGCATCGACGGGCGCGACATCAACACCCTGCCGACCGCATCCCTTCGATCCCACGTCGCCGTCGTGCCGCAGGAGACCTTCCTGTTCTCCCGCAGCATCGCCGAGAACATCGCCCTGGGCGCCCCGCGGGCTCCGCGCGGCCGCATCGAGGAGGTGGCGCGGGTCGCCCAGATCACGCGCGATCTCCCCGACCTGCCGCAGGGGCTGGACACGCTCGTCGGGGAGCGGGGCGTGACCCTGTCCGGGGGCCAGCGCCAGCGGGTCGCCCTGGCCCGGGCGCTTCTGCTCGACCCGCGCATCCTGATCCTGGACGATGCGCTCAGCAGCGTCGACGCCGACACCGAGGAGGCGATCCTGGCCGGCCTTCGGGAGTTCATGCGCCGCCGCACGACCTTCGTCGTGTCGCACCGCGTGTCGACGGTGATGGGGGCCGATCGGATCGTCGTTCTGGAGGACGGGCGCGTCGTCGAATCGGGCACGGCCTCCGAGCTTCTCGACCGGGACGGCCCGTTCGCCCGCCTGCACATGCAACAGCAGATCGAGCAGGAGCTGGAGTCGCCGTGAGTTCCCAGGCCCCCGCGCACGAGGAGGAGGTCCTCGGAAAGGCTTACGACGCGCGACTGGCGCGCCGGATACTCGAGCATGTCGTTCCGCAGGCCCGCCTGATCGCCCTGTCGACCGCCCTGATGTTCGTGGTCATGGGAGCGCAACTCGCGCAGCCGTATCTGGTCAAGCTTCTCATCGATAACCACATTCTCAAGTCCGATCCGCGCGGCGTCACCGCGCTGGCCCTGGCCTATCTTCTGGCGCTCGTCGTCGAGTTCCTGGCGCGCTTCGGCCAGCTCTATTCGATGGAGCTGACCGGACAGAACGTGATCCTCGACCTGCGCGGCCGGCTGTACCGGCACCTCCTGTCTCTGGACTCGTCCTTCTTCGACCGCTACCCGGTCGGCCGCCTCATGACGCGCGTCACGACCGACATCGAGGCGCTGGCCGACCTGTTCTCCTCGGGCGTGGTGTCGCTGCTCGGCGACTCGGTCAAGCTGGTCGCCATCGTCGGGATCCTGTGTTGGCTCGACTGGCGGCTCGCCTGCGTCACCTTCGCCCTCACGCCCGTGCTGTTCGTGATGTCCGTGATGTTTCGCGGCCGCATCCGCCAGGCCTACCGCGACGTACGCCGGCGCATCGCGCGCATCAACGCCTACCTGCAGGAGTCGATCTCGGGCATGCTGCTCGTGCAGCTGTTCCGCCGCGAGGAGGAGAATCGTCGCGAGTTCGACGCCATCAACTCCGACCACCGGGACGCGGAGCTGCGCTCGGTCGTCTACGAATCGACGTTCTCGGCCATCATCGAGCTGGTGGGAGCGGTCGCGATCGCCCTCATCGTCTGGTACGGCGGAGGACGGATCCTGCGGGGTGCTCTGACGTTCGGGACGCTCGTCGCGTTTCTCGAATACACCGCGCGCTTCTTCGGTCCCATCCGCGACCTGTCCGGATTCTACGCCGTGCTGCAGGCCGCGATGGCTTCGCTCGAGAGGATCTTCGCGCTCCTCGACGAACGGCCGGCCATTGTCTCCCCCTCCCTCGCGGCGCCGCCGCCCGGGAGGGCGCGCGGCACGATCGAGTTCGAAGACGTACGCTTCGCCTATCGCCCGGGCGACGACGTGCTGCACGGGATCCGCCTGCGCGTCGAGCCCGGCGAGAGGGTCGCGATCGTCGGGGCGACGGGCTCCGGCAAGACCACGCTGATCAAGCTGCTCGTCCGCCTGTACGACCCGACCTCCGGCGCGATCCACCTGGACGGCAGCGACATCCGCTCCCTTCAGCTGCCGTATCTCAGGAGACAGGTGGGCGTCGTGCAGCAGGATCATTTCCTGTTCACCGGCAGCATCGCCAGCAACATCGCGTTCGGCCGGACGGATCTGTCGCGCGAGCGCGTCGTGGAGGTCGCCCGGCTGGTCCGCGCGGATCCCTTCGTGCGGCGGCTGCCCGGAGGATACGACGACCCGGTGCGCGAGCGGGGGAACAACCTGTCGGTGGGCCAGAAGCAACTGCTGTCGTTCGCCCGGGCCCTGGCACTCGATCCCGCGGTGCTGGTCCTGGACGAGGCGACCTCCAGCGTCGACACGGAGACCGAGATGCAGATCCAGGAGGCCCTGCGCCTTCTGCTCACGGGGCGCACATCGATCGTCGTCGCCCACAGGCTCTCGACCATCGTCGGCGCCGATCGCATCCTCGTGATGCACCACGGCCGGATCGTCGAGGAGGGAACGCATCATGACCTACTGGGGGCGCGGGGGATCTATCACAAACTGTACCGGCTCCAGTTCGGCCTGGGGGCCGGCGCGTCAGGCCCTTCGCCTCTGGCCGCGCCAGAGATATCGACGTAGATCGATCCGCCCGCCGCGCCCGACCCGGACCCCTTCGCGGCGCAGCGCCGCCCGCTGGCGCGACGCCCCGCACCCATCCTCCCCGCCCCGCAGGCTGATGCCCCCGTGGGCATTGATCACCCGATGCCAGGGGACCGGCCGGCCGTCGACGCGTTCACCGTCCGGCAAGGCGCGCAGCGCCCAGCCCACGGTGCGCGCCCCGTTCGGGAGCCCGGCCATTCGGGCGATCTGACCGTAGGTGACGACGCGTCCGCGCGGCACGTTCGCCACCACGACCCAGATCCTGTGAAACGCCCTGTCGGGCTTCATCGCCTCCCCGGAAAGACGGCCGCGCGGCCGCGTGCTAGCATACCCCGCCATGGCGGCCGCCCGTTCCGCCACAAGCCTCACCGACGTTCCCGGATTCCGCGTGGGCCACGCCACGGACCGCCGCGGTCTGACGGGCTGCACCGTGATTCTTTGCGGCGACGGCGCCGTGCCCGGGATCGACGTGCGCGGGCTGGCCGCCGGCTTGCGTGACGCCGGGCCCTGCGAGCCCTCCCACCTCGTTCCCGTCGTGCACGCGGTCCTCCTGTCCGGCGGCAGCGCCTACGGCCTCGACGCCGCGGCCGGGGTGATGTCGTACCTGGAAGCGCGGGGGATCGGGTTCAGGGTGCGCGAGTCGATCGTGCCGATCGTTCCGGCGGCCATCCTGTTCGACCTTTCGGTGGGAAACGGCCGCGCCCGCCCCACGCCCGCGCTGGCGCGCGCGGCCTGCCGGGCGGCGTCGAGCCGCCCCGTGGTGCAGGGCAGCGTCGGCGCCGGGACCGGCGCCAGCGTCGGCAAGCTGGATGGCATCGCGCGCGCCATGAAGTCCGGCCTCGGGTCGGCGTCACAGAGGAAGGGGTCGCTGGTGGTCGGCGCTCTGGCCGTCGTGAACGCCTGGGGCGACGTCATCGACCCGTCCCGCGGATCGATCGTGGCCGGGCTGCGCGACGCCGCGGGCGGGCTGCGACGCGTCGGAACGTCCGCGACGCTTCTCGGCCGCGCCGCATCGATCGGATCCCGGGCGTCCTCAGGAACCGGCCGCCACGCCCTGCGCTCCTTACGGCCCTCCCCCTCCACCACGCTGGGCGTCGTCGCCACGAACGCCCGGCTGACCAAGGTCGAAGCGAGCGCCTTGGCGCGCACCGCGCAGATCGCCCTGGCTCGATGCATCGATCCGGTCTGGACGCGCTTCGACGGGGACGTCGTCTTCTGCCTGTCGCGCGGCGACGTGAGAGCCGACCCGCTGGTGCTGGGGGCTCTGGCGGTTCGGGCGATGGAGGAGGCGATCCTGCGCGCCGCGATGCGGGCGCGCGGTCTGCCGGGTCTGCCGTCGACGCGCGACCTGGACGAGGGGGAACGATCGCGCTGAGGGGAGTCGGCCCTGCGCCGCCCCGCGTCAGTATTCGCGCAGCTGCTCGAGGTAGCCGCCGTGGTTGCGGCGAATCTCCTTCAGCGAGTCGCCGCCGAATTTCTCCAGGAACGCCTCGGCCAGCACGAAGGCGGTCATGGCCTCCCCCACCACCCCGGCCGCCGCGATCGCGGACACGTCCGTCCGTTCGACCTGCGCCTGGAAGGCCTCCTTCGATTTCAGATCCACGCTGTGCAGGGCCTTCGGCAGGGTGGAGAGCGGCTTGACGTAGACCCGCACGCGGATCTCCTCTCCGTTGGTGATCCCTCCCTCGATACCGCCGGCGTGGTTGCTCGAACGGTAGAAGCGCCGTCCCTCGGGGTCGTAATGGATCTCGTCGTGGAACTCCGAGCCCATCTTGCCGGCCGCCTCGACGCCGTCCCCGACCGCGACCGCCTTGATCGACTGGATGGAGCAGAGAGCCGCCGCCAGCCGGGCGTTCAGGCGCAGGTCCCAGTGACGGTGGCTGCCCAGGCCGGGCGGCACGCCGCGCGCCACGACCTGGAACGCCCCCCCGACCGAGTCCCGGGCCTGCATGGCGCGATCGATCTCCTCGATCATTCTCTGCTCGACCGCCGGGTCGGCGCAGCGCAGGGCCGACCCCTCCGCCCCGAGAATCCTCTCCCACGTCACCTCGTCTCCCGGCGGCAGGCCCACGGTTCCCAGGGCCACGGTGTGGCTGGCCACCTGCACGTCGAATTCCCGCAGGAACCGCTTGCACACCGCGCCGATCGCGACGCGCGCGGTCGTCTCGCGCGCCGAGGCCCGCTCCAGGACGTCGCGCGCGTCCTCCGCATCATGCTTCAGCGCCCCGGCCAGATCGGCGTGGCCCGGGCGCGGCCGGGTCACCCTCTTGCGCTCCTGATCGGTCAGGTCGATCGGCTCGATCGACATCGCCTGCCGCCAGTTGTCCCAGTCGCGGTTGGCGATCCTGAGGGCGATCGGGCTGCCGAGCGTGCGCCCATGCCGCACGCCCGAAAGGATCTCGACCCGATCCTGCTCGATCTTCATGCGTCCGCCTCGCCCATAGCCGTGCTGCCGGCGCTTCAGCTCGGAATCGATGTCCGCGGCCACGAGCGGCAGTCCCGCCGGCACGCCGTCCAGGATGCCGACCAGGGCCGGGCCATGCGATTCACCCGCGGTGAGAAAGCGCAGCACGCCAACCTCCCTGGAATGTCGCCCGGTTGTATCTCGAGAGAGAGCGAACGGGAGAAACGAGTCGGACGGCGATTATCCCCGACCGTTCGCGACACTGTCAACGGCGGGGCCCGCGCCCGCCGGGGCCCGCCGCCGTCCGCCCCCGCGGGGCGCATCGCCGCCGGCTTGCTCGGGGTGGTGCGGGAAAGGCTGTGGTGTCGCTTGATTCCGTCCCCCTACCTGTGTAAAGTGAGCCACTTCCCGTGGAGCCGCGGCCGTGGAAATCCTGACCTCGCAACAGATGCGTCGGATCGATCGGCGCGCCGCCAGGTCCTTCGGCGTCCCGGATATCGTACTGATGGAGAACGCCGGACTCCGATTGTTCGAGACCCTGCTGCGCATCGATCCCGACTTGAAGTCACGGAGTCTCCTGCTCCTGTGCGGGAAGGGGAACAACGGAGGGGATACGTTCGTCCTGGGTCGCCACCTTCACAATCAGGGAATCCCCTTCGTGAGCCTTCTGTTCGGCCGCAGGCGCGACGTGCGCGGAAGCGCCGCAATCAACCTTCGATCCCTCGAGCGTCTCGGCCGGGTCCCTCGCGAAGTGATGGGAGCGGCCGGCTGGAGGTCGGCACGGGCGCACCTCATGACCTGCGACGTGATCGTGGACGGCATTCTCGGGACGGGGCTGTCGCGGCCTCTGGGAGGCTTTCTGGCCTCCGTCGTCGAGGATGTGAACCAGTCGCGCGCCCTCGTCGTGGCGGTCGACGTCCCGAGCGGACTGTCGGGGGACAGCCACGCGATCCCCGGACCGTGCATCCGCGCGGACCACACCGTGACCTTCGCTCGCCCGAAGGTGCCGCACGTGCTGCCGCCGGCCGAGGAGATGTGCGGCCGCCTGCACCTCGTCGACATCGGGATTCCGAACGAGGCGGTGGCGGCCGAGCAAGCCGATCTCGACCTGCCGCGGCCGGAGGAGCTGGCGACGCTCCTTCCCAGACGCCGCTCCGACAGCCACAAGGGCGACTACGGTCACGCCCTCGTGGTGGCCGGGTCGCGGGGCAAGGGAGGCGCGGCCCGACTGGCGGCGCTCGCGGCCCTGCGAGCCGGCTGCGGCCTGGTGACCGCCGCCGTTCCCCAGGGGCTTCAGGCGGGATTTGTGTCGCGCGCCATGGAGGTCATGACCGAAGGCCTCCCCGAAACCCCCGAGGGGACGCTGGCCGAATCCGGCATCCCCCGGCTCCTCTCACTGCTCGAGGGGAAGCAGGCCGTCGCGATCGGGCCGGGGCTGACCACGCATTCGCAGACGAGACGACTCGTGCGTGAGCTCGTGAGGCGCGCCAGAGTACCGGTCGTGCTGGACGCCGACGGCGTGAACGCCTTCACCTCGGACGAGGGCTCTCTCTCGGGAAGGAAACGCCCGCTCGTCCTGACTCCGCACCCGGGGGAGATGGGGCGGCTGCTCGGGACCTCGAGCCGCGACGTGCAGTCGCGTCGCCTGTCCCTGGCGCGCGACTTCGCGCGCCGCCACCACTGCTTTCTCGTGCTCAAGGGGCATCGGAGTCTGGTCGCGACCCCCGGGGGTCTTGTGCACATCAACCCGACCGGTAACCCGGGCATGGCCACCGGCGGAGCCGGCGACGTCCTGACCGGTCTCCTGGCGGGCCTGATCGCTCAGGGGATCGACGTCTCGGGGGCGACCAGACTGGGCGTGTACCTGCATGGTCTGGCGGGCGACCTGGCGGCGGCCGAGGTCGGCGAGGCGCCCCTCATCGCCCGCGATATCCTGCAACATTTCCCTGCGGCGCTCCAGCGTCTGAAGCCGCCGCGGGCCAGCGAACGCACGGACGCTCGGGGTGCCCGGAGGACCGGATGAAGGACGACCAGGGGACGACCACATCGAGTCAGCGCACCACCGCCCAGTCCGGCTCGCTGCTCGGCACGACAGCGCAGCGCGCGACCGTCCGCGGTCTGACGTCCGTGCAGGTCCGGCCGGCGGTGCTGCGGGTCCTGATCCGCCCCGCCCGTCCCGACGACCTCGAGATGTCGACCCTGGTCGAGCGCCGCGTCTGGGGCCGGCTGGCCGCGTCGCTGAACGAGCTGCAACGGCGTCTGTTCGCCCTGCCCGAGGCCTTCCTGCTCGCGGAGCTGCAGCGTCCCGGGCAGCCGCCCCAGATCGTCGGACTGACCAACGGACTCCTCTGGACGCGCGACTTCCCGCGCTCGTATCTCGAGTATGAGCGGACCCTCCCGTCCGCGTCCCACAATCCGCGCGGCGACGTTCTCTACCTCGCCTCCGTGGGCGTCGATCCGGTCCTGAGAGGACGCGGCATCGGCCTGCGGCTGGTTCAGGAGGCGGCGGAAGTCGGCCGCCGGCGTCACCTGAAGCATATCCGGCTGATCGCCAACCGCCGGGCCCGGTCGCTCTACGAGCGGGCGGGGTTCTCGGTCGTCCGGCCGCTCCCCCGCCTGTTCCGGCAGCACCGCGACCTCATGCCGCAGCCGGTCCTGATGGAGCTGCCTCTCACCTGAAACGGAACATGCCGGCGCGCACGCTGATCACGCGGTCGGAGGCAGAGACCCGTGCCCGTGGAGAGGCGCTGGCGCGATCGCTGCGGCCGGGGGACGTGGTGCTCCT